>JAAWLV010000196.1 GCA_022798105.1 Hungatella sp. | reverse complement strand
GTATAGCACCGGAATGTGGAATGGATATGAAATGACAGTAAATTTTTGAGCTTTGGGGTTCTCGATATGGTGGGAACGCTAACGTAGCAAGCATATGAATGAGTTTTAATAGGAACACTGTAATATTGGACAGTGATGCCTTCCGGGCTGTGCAGGAGAAGATCAGGGAGAAAACCGAGGGCTGCGTCAGGCGGGAAAAGCGCCCAGCCCTCGCACTGAGGGAATATCTTCGGTGTGAATGCGGCAGACCTCTGTGCAGGACCGCCGGAAAGAACCGGAGGACAGATACTCTGTACCTCAAATGTGAATCCTGCGGGAAACGGTTTGTTCTCCCAGACAGCCTTCTGCTCTCAGAGGTATCTCGCTGGATGGCGGAGCATGACGCGCCCCCGGAGGCTCCCTATGCTCCCTCCGGCGAGGTTGTTCGCCTGACCAACGCCGTCAACCGGGGGCTGGAGCGGCCTGACAGGCCGGAGGAAGTGGTTTCCCTGATCCTGCAAGGTGTCTCTGCACGGTATGACTGCTGTCCCATCGCAACTGAATCTGAAACCAAATGCCGCCCAGCCGAAGTGGATCTCAAGCGCTTCGGTCAGGCGGTTTCTCATATCACCATAACAGGAAATCAGGACGTGACCGTCCATTTCAAATAACAGGCCGAGGAGTGATCCTATGGAACAGACCACATTGGAGCGTCGGGTGCGCGTCATTCCGGCAACCAGGACTACCCCCGCCAGCGGACCGCGCCGGGGCGGCAGGCAGCGGGTGGCGGCATACTGCCGGGTCAGCACCGACAGTGAGGAGCAGCTCAACAGCTACGCCGCCCAAAAGAATTACTACACCCAGAAAATCGAGGAAAATCCCGATTGGGAGATGGCCGGCGTGTTCGCTGATGAGGGCATCACCGGCACCAGCATGAAGAAGCGGGCAGAGTTCAACCGTATGATCGCCGCCTGCAAGCGGGGCCGCATCGACATGATCCTTACCAAGTCCGCCTCCCGCTTCGCTCGGAACACGGTGGACTGTCTCAAGGTGATTCGCACCCTCAAAGCAAGGGGCATCGGGGTCATCTTCGAAAAGGAAAACATCAATACGCTGACGGAGTCCAGCGAGTTCCTCATCACCCTGTTCAGCAGCTTCTCCCAGGCGGAAAGCGAGTCCATGAGCCTAAACATCATCCCAGGAATACAGCAGAGCATGAAGGAGGGCAATATCCCCTTCCAGTACAGCCGGACTCTGGGCTATCGCCGGGGGCCGGACGGCAAACCGGAGATCGACCCGGATGAGGCCGAGACAGTGCGCCTGATCTACACCCGCTACCTGGAGGGCCGCAGCCTGGGGGAGATACAGAAGGAACTGACGGAGCAGGAGATCCCCACGGCGGAGGGCATCCGGGGCTGGTCACGGCAGGTGATCCAGAACATCCTGACCAGCGAGAAGTACATCGGCGATGGCCTGCGGCAGAAAACCTACACCACCGGCCCCATTGGGAATAAAAAGGTGGTGAAAAACAACGGGGAGCGGCCCATGTACTACACCCAGAACCACCATCCCGCTATCATCCCCAGGGATATCTTCTACCGGGTGAAGGAGGAGATGGCCCGCAGGACCAGCAAGCGGAAGGTGATGCAGAAACGCGGCAAGACTGAGCAGGGCAAGTATTCCGCCAAGTACGCTCTCAGTGAGTCGCTGGTATGTGGAGAGTGCGGTACGCCCTACAAGCGGGTGACATGGGCCAGAAATGGCAAGAAACGCATCGTCTGGCGGTGTGTCTCCCGTTTGGAGTTCGGCACGGAATACTGCCACAGTTCCCCTACGCTGGATGAGGACAAGCTGCATCGGGCCATCGTTGCCGCCCTGAATGGATACGGCGTCATCCGGGCCGGGGTCAAGGCCGATGTCCTGGAGCTGGCAGAACTGGCCCAGAGCGGCGGTGAGGTGGACGGTGTGAGCCTCCTGGATCTGCGGCAGAGGCTGGATGCCCTGTCGGCGGAGCAGGCGGTCCTGCTGGATAAAATTCTGGGAGATATGAAGAACTCGGAGCTGAACGCCCGGTTAAAGACCATTGTGGAGGAGAAACAGGATATCCTAAACCAAATGGGCGCATTGGAGCAGGACGAGGAACAGCGGAGCCTTCGGGAATCCCGGAAACGGGAGATGGAGGAGTGGCTGGACCAGCAACCCCTGTGTCTTACCGAATACGATGACGATCTCACCCGCAGGTTCGTGGAGCGGATCACCGTGGTGGACGCCGAGACCATCCGGGTCAGGATTCGGGACACAGACGTGGAAATCGAGCAGAAAATATGCTAAAATTGAAACAGAAGGTGAGAACATCATGGCCACATTTATCACAGGTGACACGCATGGCGATTTCAGACGCTTCAAAGAAGAAATCTTCTATGAGCAGGCGGAACTGACCAAGGATGACTGCGTGATCTGCTGCGGCGACCTTGGCGGGGTATGGGACGGCGGTGACGAGGAACAGGGCCAATTGGACTAGCTGGAGGATAGACCGTTTACCACCCTGTTTGTCTCCGGGAACCATGAGAACTTCGATCTGCTGGCGAAGTATTCCACCGAAGAATGGCACGGAGGTACCGTGCAGCGCATCCGGCCCTCGGTGATCCACCTGATGCGAGGGCAGGTCTACAACATCCAGGGCAAGACCTTCTTCACCATGGGCGGGGCCAGCAGCCACGACATACAAGACGGCATTCTGGAACCGGATGATCCCCTGTTTAAGAAAAAATGCAGACAACTGGATGCCAGAGGCGCAATGTACCGGGTGAACCACCTGTCCTGGTGGAAGGAGGAGCTGCCCAGCGAGGAGGAATACCAGACCGCCAAGGCCAACCTGGATAGAGCGGGCTGGGCAGTAGACTACATCATCACCCACTGCTGCCCCACCTCGGTGCAGGACGAGTTGAGCGGCGGCTTTTACAAGGCCGATGCCCTGACGGATTTTCTGGAGGAGGTGGCCCAGCGGTGCCAGTTCAAATATCAGTTTTTTGGACACTACCATACAGACCGGGTCATACGGAAAAAATATGTTCTGCTGTATGAGCAGATCATCAAGTTGAACCTATAATACCTTGCAGACAAGCAAAACGGCATTAGCACAGTACGCTCAATGCCGCTTTGTTTGTCTGCAATTTTTCTATTTACAAAATAGATGCCGTATGTTATAATCAAAACAACAAATTGATATGCTTTTTTGCGATAAAGTCGTGATTTCGCAAGCAAAGCAAGGGGTTCGGATTGCGATCCCTGTTTTTTGAGGAAATTATCGAAAAAGATCCAGCAAACCCTTGCGGCACAAGACTTTCGGCTGCATCTTTTTTGTCAACGAAAGACATTGTAGACAAAACCTGCGTTTAACGATAGTTATACGCAGGTTTTGTTCTCGTTTGGTGAAATTGCACCAAATACGCATCCCAGAATTGGATAT
>JAAWLV010000195.1 GCA_022798105.1 Hungatella sp. | reverse complement strand
TGGGACTTTTAAGGTTGCAATTTTATGGATTCCCCCACTTTTTACGATAAATACAGATTGAAAAACACCATTTTCCAACAAAAGATTCCGAGAGTACATGGTGAGCATTTGATGAAAAACGGCCGCAGGTGCGGAGGCGGGGGAAGTTACGGGAATGCACTGCAGTGTTTATAGTTTATTTTAGCACAGGGAACGTAATTTTTCTATTATCTTTTGGAGCGTGTATATCTGGACAGACCCTGGTGGATAATGGTATAATACCAAAGTTGCGGTCAATATTACTAACCCGAAAGTATATCCAAAGGGCACACCGTAATACAAACTCCTGAGGAGTGGGGGCGCTTCGCGCCACAAGGTATACCCAGAGGGCACACCATAATACAAACTCCTGAGGAGTGGGAGGCGCTTCGCGCCACAAGGTATACCCAAAGGGCACACCGTAATGCAAACTCCTGCGGAGTGGGGGCGCTTCGCGCCGCAAGGTATACTTACGGGAAAGAAAGAGAGGATTTTTTTATGAGAAAGGCAGTATCAATTGTTATGGCGTGCGCCTTGGCGGCGGCTGTGATGGGGGGATGTTCATCCGCTCCCAAGGAGGCCAGGCCTGAAGCTGTGACGGCTGCGGAGAGTACCGTTTCCGAAACTTCCCGGGAGGCGGGAGCAGGTGAAGGCGCAGAGAGCAGCGAAGCCAGCGGCGGCGGAAAGGAACAGGCTGAGACGGAAAGCAAAGCAAAGGTAAGCCAGGAGGCGCCGGGGGAAACGGCGGCTCTGCGTATCGGTTCCCTGAAAGGCCCTACCACCATGGGGATGGTATCCCTGATGGATAAGGCTGCCAAGGGGGAGGTTGAAGGTTCCTATGAGTTTACCATGGTCACAGCAGCGGACGAGCTGGTGGGGAAGATGGTGTCAGGGAATCTGGATATCGCCCTGGTTCCGGCCAACATGGCAAGTATTCTGTACCAGAAGACGGGGCAGGGGATTGAAGTTTTGAATATTAACACTTTGGGGGTATTGTATGTGGTGGCCGGGGATGATTCTTTAAAGACCATCCCGGACCTTAAGGGGAAGACCGTATATATGACCGGCAAGGGGACGACCCCGGATTATGTGTTTCGGCATCTGCTGTCAGCAAATGGTCTTGGCGACAACGATGTGACGGTTGAGTACAAGTCGGAGGCTGCGGAGGTGGCGGCGATCCTGAAGGAGCAGCCGGACGCCATCGGCCTTCTGCCGCAGCCGTTTGTGACTGCGGCCATGGCTCAGAACGAGAACCTTAAAATGGTCATGGATCTGACAGAGCAGTGGGATAATCTCCAGTCTGCGGACGGCGGACGCCTGGTGACCGGGGTTACGGTCTGCAGGAAAGAAGTGCTGGAAGATGGAGCCATGGCGGAGGCTGTGAAGGTATTTATGAAGGAACATAAAGAGTCTGCGGAGTTTGCCAACAATAACACGGAGGAGACCGCCAGATTGGTGGCGGAAGCGGGGATCATTGAGAAAGCCCAGGTTGCCCAAAAGGCCATTCCCTACTGCAGTATCGTGTGTATAGACGGTGAGGAGATGAAAGGTATGCTGTCCGGATATCTGAATGTACTGGCCGGGCAGGATGCTTCTTCTGTGGGAGGAAAGCTGCCGGACGACGGGTTTTACTATATTCCGTAGGCGGCAGGATTCGGCGTTACAGGAGTGTTTATGAAAGGCAATCATGAAAGGTTTGGGCGAAGGCTGCTGGCCGTAGGGTTTTGGATACTGGTGTGGCAGCTGGGAGCCCTTTATGTTGACAACCATATTATTCTGGTGGGGCCGTGGGACACGGTCCTGGCTCTGGGGCGTCTGATTCCTGACGGGAATTTCTGGCGCTCCGTCCTTTCTTCATTTGGAAAGATCAGCCTGGGGTTTTTGTCTGCGTTCGGAGCAGGGGTGGTTTTGGGCAGCTTCGGATATAAACTGGCGTTTGTGAGGGATTTGCTGGAACCGGTTATGGTGCTTTTGAAGTCTGTCCCTGTGGCTTCCTTTGTGATTTTGGCGCTGATCTGGGCCGGATCCGGGAACCTGTCGGTACTCATCGCATTTATTGTGGTTCTGCCCATGATTTATGTCAATACTCTGGCGGGGCTTAAAAGTACCGACGGTAAACTTCTGGAGATGGCAAAGGTTTTTCGGATGTCTGCGGGGAAGAAGGTTCGGTATATCTATGTACCGGCTCTGCTCCCCTACCTGAAAAGCGGGTGCAGGATTGCCCTGGGCATGAGCTGGAAGTCGGGCGTGGCGGCGGAGGTTATCGGGGTTCCGGATCGATCCATCGGGGAGAAGCTTTATATGGCGAAAATTTATTTGAATACCGGGGATGTTCTGGCCTGGACGCTGGTGATTATTCTGGTCAGCGCCCTGTTTGAGCGGGCTGTGCTGGGGGTTTTGGATCGGCTGGCCCCCGGGGGAGGCGGATATGAGTCTGGCAGTTCGTGATTTGAGTAAGACGTTTGAGAATCTGCAGGTGCTGCAGGGAGTGAATCTTGACTTTAAAGACAGCGGGATTTACTGTCTTATGGGGCCGTCGGGGACAGGGAAGACTACGTTTTTGCGGATTCTCATGGGACTTGAAAAGGCGGATACAGGAGTGATCCAGGGGAGGGACGGGAAGCGGTTCAGCGCGGTCTTTCAGGAGGACAGACTGTGCGAGGCTTACACGCCCCTTGACAATGTGATGATGGCGGCAGATCGCAGTGTGGCCAGGGAGGCTGCAAAGCGGGAACTGTGCCGGATTCTGCCGGAGGAGTCCATATCCCGTCCTGTGTATACGCTGAGCGGCGGCATGAAGCGGAGGACAGCTGTGTGCAGGGCGCTTCTGGCGCCTTATGATATTCTTGTGATGGATGAGCCGTTTGTGGGGCTTGATGAGGATACCAGAGGACAGGTGTTACGGTATGTGCGGGAGAAGACAGAGGGGAAACTGGTGATTTTGTCGACCCATATGGAGGAGGATGCGGCGGTTCTTGGGGCGGAGACGGTAAGGCTGTACACTTTCCAATGAAAAAAGTGCTTGAGCCAAGCACTTTTAATGCGGATAACAGGAATCGAACCTGCACGGTCTCCCACCAGAACCTAAATCTGGCGCGTCTGCCAATTCCGCCATATCCGCAGATTTAAAACTACGAACATTGTATCAGAGGCGTTTGTGTTTGTCAATATGGAACTGGCCGAAACAAACGTGCAGACGGGGCATCCGCTTTGGTCTTAAATTTCTACTGTCCTAACCTGGATAAACCGGAACGTTCATTTCATCATATTGCTGTATTGTGGAGTGAGCAGGGGCGGATTTGGTCGTGGGGCCAGCGAGGGGAGTCAGGCTGTGTGCCGACCGGGTTCAGATATGCCAAGCATTCCGATGAGCCCTTAAAGCGGAAACCAGTCGGGGTGAGGCCCTCCTGTTTTCCTGGTCTCATCTCCACGGCATATATTCACCCGCCTGGCACACAG
>JAAWLV010000194.1 GCA_022798105.1 Hungatella sp. | reverse complement strand
GGAGGCCACGGTGATCTTCTGCCCGCCGTTGCAGTAGGGACAGGTGGGGTTTTTGTCCGGGTCGTAGAGGTGGCCCCGGCCGCATTCGATCTGTGCCATGGAAAAATTCCTCCTTTTTAATCTCTTCCAACCACTGTTTTCACATGGTCCACCGGGGACCAGTCGGTGATATTATTCCCCCAGCCATTATCGACAAGGGAGAAAAATGTAAGCTTCTCCAGGCCTCTCAGCGGTGAAATATCAGAGAGGTTGCTTACCTGAAGCGTCAGCATTTCCAATTCTTTCATGCCTGACAAGGCAGACAGGTCCGAAATGCCGCAATTTGTTTGGTTTTTGTTGCTCCCTACAATTTGGACCTCCAACTCCAATTCTTTCATTTTAGTCATCCCCGACAGATGGGAGATGTCAACGGTATCCAAACTCCATATCCGAAGCTTCAATTCTGTCAGATTGGTCAAATTTCGCAGCGGCTCTAAAGAATAAACCGTATGGCCCAATCCATCGACTCCATAGCCGTCGCTCAGGTTCAGTGACTCCAGCTTGGTTAAGTTTTGCAGCGGCGTCAGGTCCTGGATCCCAACGGGAAGATGAATGCTGGTCAGATCGGTCAAATTTGCCAAGGCGGAGATGTCATATGGCTCTGCCCCCTGGGGAAGCATTGGAAGACGCAGAACCTTCAAATTGGTCAGGCCAGACAGGAAGTCCAGATTTTCATAAACTGCATTTTGCCCGGATATGCTCACAATCTCCAGTTGAGGCATCGCGGCCAGCCATTCCAGGCTCGGCATGGTATTGCAATACATACGCAGCCGCTTTACATTGGACATGCCTTGGATCGTGTTCAGGTCCTCATCAGTAAGCGTGATTTTTTCTAGACCCCTCAAATCCAGCTCCTCCGCGCTGGCGCTGTACTCCTGCCCCGCGATGGTCACCTTGGGAGCCAGGGCCTCCAGGATGCCGCCGCCGTCTCCGTTTCCGCCGCCCCGTCCGCCCAGGACAACTCCCAGGCCCAGCACCACCACAATGGCGGCGGCGATGCCGCCGAGCATCAGGGGGTTGAGCTTCTTCTTCGCCGGCTGGGCGGGTCCGCCCGCTGCGGGAACGTCCACCACCAGCTGGTTCTCGATGGCGTCCAAAAACTCGGCGGCAGACTGGAAGCGGTCCTCCGGCTGGACGGCCAGGCCCTTCAAAATGGCCTTGTCCAGCCACTCGGGGATCTCCGGCAGGACCTGGGAGACGGGCACCAGAGTATCCTGGTCCAGCCGCTCCAGAGACTCCGGGGGCAGGTAGCCCGTCAGGGCGGCGTAGAAGCAGGCGGCGCAGGAGTACACGTCGGTGTAGGGCCCCTGACGGCCTCTTCTTATGTACTGCTCCTTGGGGGCGTAGCCCACCTTCAAGATCACGTCCAAGCTCTTGCTCTTGTCCCCGATACTGTACCGGGCCGAGCCGAAGTCCAGCAGCTTCACGTTGCCGTCCTTGGAGATATAGATGTTGTCCGGGGTCACGTCCCGGTGGATGAAGCCCTCGGCGTGGACCGCCGTCAGCGCCCGAAGGACGGGAATCATCACGTTCAGCGCCTCGTCTACGCTGACTTTCCCGCCGTTGTTGGCGATGTACGACTTGAAGCTGACCCCCTCGATGTAGTCCATGACGAAGTAGGAGGTGTCGTTCTCGTCAAAATAGCTGGACACGCCGGCGATGTTGGGGTGGCCGATGAATTTGGCCAGGGTCCGGGCCTCCTCCTGGAAGCGCTCCGCCCCGTAGGTGAAGTCCTCCGCCCGGGTGTCCATCATCACGGACACGGTGGTCCCCTCCACACGGGTGGCCATGTCGCTGGGCATGTACTCCTTGATGGCCACTCGGGCCTGGAGCTGGGTGTCGAAGGCCACGTAGGTGATGCCGAAGCCGCCCTGGCCCAGGACGCGGCCGACGATGTAGCGGTTGTTTAAGACGGTCCCCGCCCGCAGGGCTACCGGGAACTTCTGCTGGTTTTCCGCTAAGTCGAAGCCGCAGTGGGGGCAGGGGGCGGAGGGATCCGCTACCTGCTGAAAGCAGTTGTAGCAGAGGGTTTGGGTCGTGGGCACAGTGGTCTCCTCCTTTGTTAAAACAGCGTTTTTTCGTTCTCGCTGAACAGCTTGTCGTTGATCTCCGCCTGCCGGGCCAGCTCCGCCTTGGAGAGCCCGCAGCGCTCATGGCGCCTTGCCAACACCTCGGTCAGGTCGGTCTCCACGATGTACTGCTCCAGGCCGGCCTGTTCCATCAGCTCCTGTTTCAGATCGCCGGCGGATCTATCCTGCATGATGTATCCATCCCGTTACTTTCTCAAAAAGTATTTGTATAATGTGTTTATCATTGTACAAAAACCCGCCGCCGGATACAATATGCTGGCTGCATAGGGTTTGAAATTTTGTGGGGGTGTCCGCCACGTATATGTGGCTGTCAGAACGACTGGATCTGGAATTTGAGGAGCTCCGCCTGCTGAAGGAGGGTCCCCGGGGCAGCGTGGAGCTCATCCGGCACCGGGAGAGCGGCCGGCAGTCCATCCTCCGCAGCTTCCCCGGCAACGGGGAGGTCTCCCGGAAGCTGCCGGACCGCTCCTGCCGTATAAAATAAGGCCCCAGCACTTTACGTGCTGGAGCCTGTCGTCATATTACTGGTTCCAACTTGCGTTGTACTCAGCCTGCAACTCGTCGAGCATACGCTGGAGGTCTTCCTCAGATACCTTATTGAAGCCAGAATTCTTGTCCTGCTCAGCTTTCCACTCATCAGGATAAAACTGTTTCATAACGTTAGTCCTATAAAGGATCTCGTTGATAGAACCGTCAGCATTTCTTGTAGACCCATCTCCATTAGTAACATCAATCTTATACTCTACACCATCTAAGGTTACTATATTCCATGCGTGTACAGCATCAATGTCACAAATAATCCTAACAGAAATTCCCTCAGCCTCTAACAACATCGCATAAGCACCGGCTAAACCATCGCACACGCCCTTACCAAGAATCAACGGGCCAAAAGCACTATGGGACTCCCAAGGAAGCTCGCCTGGAGAATACAGATGAAAGTCAATACTCACATCAGGATTTTCAGATGAGATGCAGCCATAGGTCGTATTCTCAAGCATCCAACGGAAATAAGCAATTGCCTTTTCCTTCTCACTCATGCTGGAAGTGATTTTGCCAGAAGCCCACAACTCATCATGGACGGACTTCACTTTTGCTTCGACCTCAGCACCATGATAGGCTTCATACATTTCTTGACTAATGTCATTCTTACCAGCTGTCGGATATACCCCCGTGCCGGTGGACTGCGCTAAGCGAACTAAGGTTACCGTACACTCCGACCTCGTAGCCTGCTTGTGAGGATTGATATTACTGGCGGCATCTACAGGAATGAGATCGTACTTCGCCATAGCTTCTACCCCAGATACCGCCCATGTGGATACAGAGGACATATCACTGTAGACCACAGGAGCCGCCTTCGGAGACAGAGACAGCTTGCTGATACAGTTG
>JAAWLV010000193.1 GCA_022798105.1 Hungatella sp. | reverse complement strand
ATGATGGCCCCGTAGCACCGGCGCAGACAGGTGGACCGCTCCAGCACCGTCTCGGCGATGTCCAAGTAGTAGTTTTCCTTGTCGATCCGTTTCACAGGCGGACCCTCCTATCTGTAAAATGTAACGACAGTATAGCCTATTTTTCTCCATCCCACAAGCCCCCTCCGAAACGGGGCACCCTTGGCAAGATCCAGTTAAGACGAAGGAGTAATAGATTGGTGAACGTGAAATATATCGGGAGAACATCACCATTAGAGCTTACATATTTGAAAATTTATCCAGTCTTATCCATTGAAAAGGGCTGGTATAGAGTTATGGATGATACAGGAGAGGACTATTTATATCCATCGGATATGTTTGAGGTTGTGGGCGAATAATGAAGGTGGCCATGTGGAGCTGATTCCAACAAAGGGCGGAGTTAATGCTCCATAAATGTCGAAAACCTCTGGAACCACCTGCCGGTACGTCATGTAGGGCAGGGGTTCTACCCCTGCCTATCCCCGCCAGAGGATCCCGGCGGAATTTACACTTTGTTTACGAATGGCTCCTTGACGCGTCCCCTATGAGGAGCTATCTATAGGGGTAGCATTGGCAGGCGGCTCCGTCTGCCCTTTTCGATCAGCCAAGGAGGCACTTTCATGATCCGTAACGCGATTCAGCGCTTTATGTACGGCCGCTATGGAAACGACCCGCTCAACCTGTTTCTGATGGCCCTCTACCTGCTCCTCTATCTGGCCTTTGTCTTCACCAGATTTGAGCCGCTGTACTGGGCTGGCTTTCTTCTGCTGACCCTCACCTTTTTCCGCCTTCTGTCCCGCAACATAGACAGGCGGCGGGAGGAGAACGCCAAATTTATGCGGGCGGCCGGCCCGGTTCTCAGCTGGCTGCGGCTGCGCCGAAATATCCACCGGGACAAGGAGCATGTCTACTTCAAATGCCCCAGCTGCGGCCAGCAGCTCCGCTACCATTTTGATGTGAAAGTTGATTCCCTCCAGCACCACCTGCTCCAGCTCGGCCTCGCTGATGCTGTGGGTAGAGTACACCGATTTGTCTGCCCGGTGGGCGGCGCAGACGAAATAGCCATTGGTATTGTCCCTGCAGAGGCTGGTCTTTCGGACCATGTTGCTCTTGCAGTCCCCACAGCATACCAGCCCCGACAGAGGATAGACCACGCTGGCCCCGGGGACCTTTCGGGTATCCTTGCCCTTCAGACGAGCCGCAAGCCGGAAATCCTCCTGGCTGATGATGGCCTCGTGGGTCCCTTCCACCCGCAACCAAGCTTCAGGCGGGCGCTCGACCACCGTCCTGACCTTGTAATTGGGAGTGGTGCGCTTACCCTGAGTCATGGTGCCCAGGTAGACCTCGTTTTCCAGAATACGCAGCACCGCCCGGGCGCTCCACTTGGCTTTGCTCTGCACCTGGTAGCCGGTCTTGAAGTTGAGCCCCTTAGACTGCTTGTACTCCATGGGGGACAAGACTCCCAGCGCGTTCAGATCATCCGAAATGGCCTGACAGCTTTGTCCGGCAATGCGTCGGGCGAAAATCTCCCGTACTGTCTCAGCCGCCTCCGGGTCAACCACCAAGCGGTTTTTGTTCTCCGGATCCTTGGCATAACCATAGACCGCGAAGGAGCCGATAAACTCCCCGTTCCTGCGCTTCACGTCCAGGTGGCTAAGGCCAGTGAACGGGGAATTTTGAGGGAATTTCGGGGGAATTATCAGGCAAGACAGAGAGAATCAGGAAAAGTCAGAAATAAATTCATACATCACGACAAGTGCGTCCAACGCCTCCTTTTTCAACTTCCGGACCGTTTTCGCAGATAGGCCCATCAGCTTTTTCACTTCGCCCTGGGTCAGTTCCTTCTCATAAAAGAACTGGATTGCTTTGGCTTGCCGCTCATTCAAAAGAGAAATGTAGTAGTCCAACCGTTTCTGTTCCCGTTCCAATTCCACCAGCTGCACCACGATTTCCTGCTTGATGTCAGCATTCAGCTTGTCAGCCCGGTTCTGGTAGTTGAGTGCGATGTAGAGGGTCTTGTCAGAGATATGGCCGTCCGAATGGCTGCTGCCGCTGCCAGCGCCGTGGCCTAGGGCCATTGCACTGATCATTTCATCCTCGGAAGTGCGGGCAGGGTGCTCCAGCTCATAGTGAAGTAGGGCAATCTTGCGCTTACGCTCCTGGCTGGTTTCCAAAAGGTTGACCACATAGACTCTCATATCGTTATTCTCGTTGTTCATATTCAAATTCCTTTCCAATCAAAATTTTATTATCTGAGCGGAGAGAAATTTCTGATTGGAGGGGAACGGCGCCTGGGATAAGTCCCATAGGTGTGAAAAGAGCGGCCGAATCCACAAAATCGTGGATAATCGGCCGCTCGGCACACATGGAAATATCTTGTCGATGTGACGGATGGGGCAGGCGGAGGTTCTGCCGGTCGTTGTTCCGGCTCTCTTTTGACCCTGCGGGAGAGGCTAAGACAAGGGCGTCTTATGAAAGCGGTGTGTCTTGGCGCGTCATACCGGCGGATATTCTCAGTGCGATGAATCTCCCATCGCATAAGAACTCCCTCCGTAGGAACGCTCGGCACACAGACGGCTATCTCCCTTCACCAAGGGGAAAAGTGGCAGTTTTACTGCCGCCTGCCGAGGTGGTTATGCTTCCTCATAAATCCTTCTGTATTTCTTAATACTGCCATTGGAGGGAGATAGTGTAGGAACCAAAAGGGGCGTGCTCGGGGCTTTATGGGGGCTGTCTCGCATATTTCGACAAAAAAGACCAGTCAGCAGAATTTCCCTGAACAGGATACTGTTCTGCTGGCTGGTATTGATTGATACAAATTTATATCCGACTCCGCGCATATTTTGGCTGTAATCTTTATTGACGGTGGCCAATTTTTTTCGGAGTTTCTTGATTAGTGATTTCACTGCTCCATCCACAGCTACAGTGGGTTCATCATCCCAGATATGGCTGTAAATCTGCTCACGGGAGAATCCCTGACCAGGATAAGTGGCGAGGCAGTGCAGCAAGTCAAATTCTTTACGACTCAACTCCAGCGGTTTACCATCCACCACAACCTGCCGGTATCGGGGACTGATGATCAATTTTTCCCCACTCATGCAGCTGCCCCTTTTGGCGTAATTCTCTCTTTCAGAAACAGCAGAAATGATCAAGGCCGTGTGTACTGTTCCAGCGATGTAAACTGTACGCTGTTTTCCTTCGCAAACAGCTGGACCGGCTTGCCGCTGGTACCATACAGGCGGACCGTAAGGGCCGCCACACCATCGATGTAGAAGATACCCACGGAGCCCTCTTGAATATA
This sequence comes from Hungatella sp., assembly GCA_022798105.1. Taxonomy (GTDB): domain Bacteria; phylum Bacillota; class Clostridia; order Lachnospirales; family Lachnospiraceae; genus UBA3402. The sequence goes on along the minus strand of JAAWLV010000193.1, from coordinate 211 downwards.
GGTGAAGGAATAGGCCTCCCCCGGCTGGAGCTCCGCCGCCGTCTCAGTAATCAGGGTGTCGCCCTCATTGAACCAAAGCTGGAGCTTGTGCTCAGCGGGATCGACTGCAATGAACTTGTTCAATCCGGGGTCGCCGTCAAAGTCAAAGCTCAGGCCAAACATTCCCTCTTTCTCATAACAGAACTCGCCGCGGATCAGAAAGCTCTCATAG
>JAAWLV010000192.1 GCA_022798105.1 Hungatella sp. | reverse complement strand
TCTTACGCTGGGCTTCTCGTAATGCTCTCTTTTACGAATCTCCTGCTGAATACCAGCCTTTGCGCAGTTTCTTTTGAATCTGCGTAAAGCGCTGTCTAATGATTCATTATCTTTAACAATGACGTTCGACATAGCTCACACCTAACCTCCCTCCAGTTGTGTACTTGTGCATAATACAACTGTTTGGGTATTTTATAGCACTGCAGTAATTATAGCATAAATTATCCATTCGTCAACTGGTTTTTGCAAATTTTTAAGATTTTTTATATGCCTTTTTATATGTCTTGGGCTGCGCTTCACAGGCTGCCTGTGAACACAACTCCATATCCCCGTTTAAAATCACCTGCGGTGACGGGACGTGTGCTTCAGACTCATAGCAATACCGGCACATTTTACTTCTTTATCTGCTCCGCCACAACCTCCGCCACTTTGGCCAGGGCCCCGTCGATCCCTTCCGGGTTCCTGCCGCCTGCCTGGGCCATGCCCGGCCGGCCGCCGCCGCCGCCGCCCACCAGGCCTGCAATCGCCTTAATAAGGTTCCCCGCATGGGCGCCCTTTTTCTGGGCGCCGTCCGTGACCGCGGCCATCAGATTCACCTTGCCGTCCTGGGATGAGGCGATGACCACAACACCCTCGCCCAGCTTCTCTTTCAGCTGGTCGCCCAGGTTCCGAAGGCCGTTCATATCCACGTCCGCCACCCGGACAGCCAGAACCTTTACGCCCTCTACCTCCACTGCCTGGCTCATAACATCGCCCACGGCGCTGTTGGCCAGTTTGCTTTTCAGCTTTTCGTTCTCGGCGCTTAAGGCTTTCAGTTCCCCTAAAAGGCTCTCAATCCTGTGAACCAGCTCCCCGGGAGTGGTCTTGGCCGTGCGCACTGCCTCGTAAAGCTGCCGCTCCACATCCTCATAGTAGGCCATAAGCCCCTCGCCTGTCAGGGCTTCGATCCTGCGGACTCCCGCGGCAATCCCGGTCTCGGAAAGGATCTTAAACGCCGTGATAACGCCCGTATCGTTCACATGGGTTCCGCCGCAAAGCTCCACGGAAAAATCCCCCATCTTCACAACCCGCACGCTCTCCCCGTACTTTTCGCCGAACAAAGCCATGGCGCCGGATTTTTTCGCCTCCTCCAGAGTCATCTCCTCCGTTACCACAGCCAGATTCTCACGAATCTTTTCGTTGACCAGATCCTCCACCTTTTGGATCTCGTCAGGCGTCATGGCTGAAAAATGGGTAAAGTCAAAGCGCAGCCTGCCTGCGTCCACATAGGAACCTGCCTGCTCCACGTGATCGCCCAGCACCGTCCGAAGGGCCTTCTGCAGAAGATGGGTGGCGCTGTGGTTCTTGCCTGTGGACAGACGGTTCTTCTCGCACACCTTGAGAGTCACCTTGTCCCCGACTTTCAGCATACCTGCCTCCATTACTCCTACATGGCCCACTTTGCCGCCCTGAAGGTGTATGGTGTCCTCCACCTTAAACGTCCCGCCGTCGCAGCAGATAACCCCGATATCCGCCTGCTGGCCGCCCATGGTGCCGTAAAACGGCGTCTCATCCACAATGACGGTCCCTCTCTGGCCGTCGGTGAGGGCCTCCACCAGTTCTTCCTCTGTGGTAAGCACCGATATGACGGAATCATGGACAAGCCTGTCATATCCCACAAACTTTGAGGTGATGCTGGCAGGGATGGACTGGTAGACCGTCACGTCGGCTCCCATATAGTTGGTGGTCTTGCGGGCCTTCTGGGCTTTCATCCTCTGCTCCTTCATGGCAGCCTTAAATCCCTCTTCATCCACCTTAAAATTCTTCTCCTCCAGGATCTCCACCGTAAGATCCAGAGGGAACCCGTAGGTGTCGTACAGCTTAAAGGCATCGCTGCCGGACAGAACCGTTTCACCCTTCCGGGCCATAACCTGTTCCATATCGCTTAAAATAGCCAGGCCCTGGTTGATGGTCTTGCCGAACTTGTCCTCCTCCTCGCTTAACACCTTTAAGATCATGGCCTTCTTCTCTTCCAGCTCCGGATAACCGTCCTTTGACAGGGCAATGACCGTCTTGCTTAAGCCTGCAAGGAATTTCCCTTCGATCCCCAGGATCCTTCCGTGGCGGGCAGCGCGGCGCAGGAGGCGCCTTAACACATATCCCCGGCCCTCATTGGAAGGCATAATGCCGTCGGAAATCATAAAGGTGCAGGATTTTACGTGATCGGCAATGATCCGCAGGGACACATCCTTCTTTTCATCCTCCTGGTACCGGGTCCCCGCCAATGCACAGACCTCATCCAGCAAAGCCTTGTTGGTGTCCACCGTAAACAGGGAATCCACATCCTGAACCACTACAGCCAGACGCTCCAGCCCCATACCGGTGTCGATATTTTTCTGCACCAGCTCCGTGTAATTGCCGTGTCCGTCGTTTTCAAACTGGGTGAACACATTGTTCCACACCTCGATATAGCGGTCGCACTCGCACCCTACGGTGCAGTCCGGCCTGCCGCAGCCGTATTTTTCGCCTCTGTCATAGTAAATCTCCGAGCAGGGGCCGCAGGGGCCTGCCCCGTGCTCCCAGAAATTATCCTCCTTGCCGAAGCGGAAAATCCGCTCCCCGGGGATGCCGATCTCCTTGTTCCATATCTCAAAGGCCTCGTCGTCCTCCAGATAAACCGAAGGGTACAGCCTGTCGGGAGAAAGGCCCACGACCTCAGTCAAAAACTCCCAGGACCAGTGGATGGCCTCCGTCTTAAAATAGTCCCCAAACGAAAAATTGCCCAGCATCTCAAAAAAGGTGCCGTGGCGGGCAGTCTTTCCGATATTTTCAATATCGCCTGTGCGGATACACTTCTGGCATGTGGTGACCCGTCTTCTGGGCGGGATCTCCTGGCCCGTAAAGTAGGGCTTTAAAGGCGCCATGCCGGAATTGATAAGCAGCAGGCTGTTGTCATTGTGGGGAACCAGGGAAAAGCTTTTCATAGCCAGATGGCCCTTGCTCTCGAAGAATTCCAAAAACATCTTTCTTAACTCGTTCACTCCGTACTTCTTCACGTAAATTCCTCCGCGTCTATTTCGTGTCTTTTTTTTCTGCCGCTTTCTTCATGGCTTTGCTCTTTCCAAACATGATGCCTGCCCATGCGATCACCACAAACACTGCCACTTCGATCAGACTTTTCACAATCCCACCGACGATTGCTCCCATAACTATTCCTCCTTACATAATTTGTCACCAGATATTACACTGGTGACCTTTCTCCATATCCTGCCTAAAAAACCAACAGGCCTGTGCACATCCGTGCATTTTATCGCTTTTATCCTATCACATGCCATAACATTTATCAAGACTACTTTCAAAGAAAATCCAGATGGTACCGGCCCATGGTTACTGTTCACAGGCAATGTCAGCAGCTTAAGCGTTAAGAATGATTTCTTGCGCAAAATGGGTTAATAATGAAATTGCTGTTTAATTGAGTGAGTAAAGTTGGGGCGAATTTGGTCGTGGGGCCAGGGAGTGAAGGCAGGCTGTGTGCCGTTCGTGTTCAGATATGCCAAACA
>JAAWLV010000010.1 GCA_022798105.1 Hungatella sp. | reverse complement strand
GAAAACACTCGGGGTGAGGCCCTCCTGTTTTCCTGGTCTCATCTCCACGGCATATATTCACCCGCCCGGCACACAGCCTGCCTTCGCTCCCTGGCAAAATCAGAATTCGCAGGCCGACATTTGCTCACTGAAGGTGTTTCCGGTAGGGGCGCGGGTTCAACGTTGGGGCGGAATGTCTGGCATATCTGAACACGGACGGGACATCCCTCCTTCTCTGACTGGCTCACGACAATCCCCGCCCCAACTTCACTCACTCAACAATACAGCAATATGACGAAACTAAAATTCCGGTTTATCCGGGTTAGTAATGTACAGAGGGAGATAAGAGATGAAGATAAGAGATATATTGGGGCAGAACAGGCCCACCCTTTCTTTTGAGGTGTTTCCTCCCAAGACGGAGGACAAGTATGAGACGGTGGAGGCAGCGGCAAAACAGATCGCACAGCTGTCGCCGGATTTTATGAGTGTGACTTACGGGGCAGGAGGAGGAACCAGCCGGTATACGGTGGACATTGCGGCTGCCTTGAACAATGAGTACCACGTTCCGACTTTGGCCCATCTGACCTGTGTTTCTTCCACAAGACAGCACGTTGCCTGTGTGCTGAAGGAGCTTAAGGACAGGGGGATTGAGAATGTGCTGGCACTGCGGGGGGATATTCCAAAGGAGGGGAGGACGGCCCATGATTACCGGTACGCTTCCCAGCTGATTAACGAGATTAAGCAGAGCGGGGATTTCTGCATCGGCGCCGCCTGCTACCCGGAAGGCCATGTGGAGTCTGCCAACAAGGCGGAAGATATCACCTATCTCAAGGAGAAGGTGGAGGCAGGATGTGATTTTGTGACTACCCAGATGTTTTTTGACAATAATATCCTCTATAATTATCTCTACCGGATTCGGGAGAGAGGAATTACGGTGCCCGTGGTGGCGGGGATTATGCCGGTGACAAGCGCTCTGCAGATTAAGAGGATATGCCAGATGTCCGGCACTTATCTGCCTTCCCGGTTTAAGGCCATTGTGGACCGGTTCGGGGACAACCCGGCGGCTATGAAACAGGCGGGGATTGCCTATGCTGCGGAACAGATTATTGATTTGATTGCCAACGGGGTCAACGGGATTCATGTGTATTCTATGAATAAGCCGGATGTGGCGGAGAGAATTCAGGAGAGTTTGTCTGAGATTTTGGGGAGAGGAACGATTGAATAAAAATACTAAAAAATAAAAGTATAATTCTTTTAATCGTATGCATTATGCACAAAAATATGCTTGACAATTTTGTATCAAAGAGGTATAGTATGGGGGAGGTACGGAATGTGCCTGACAAGGTACTCCCGAAATTTCTCCTGCATTTGCCTTTGGGGCTGCATGCACAAAGAAACTCCGAGAGTACAGAACAAATCAAGGGAGGATAGTTCAATGAAGAAGAAACTATCATGCATGGCATCTGTAATGCTGGCAGCCAGCCTGACCGCATGTTCAGGCGGAGGCCAGGACGCGGCTACCGCTGCGCCTGAGACTACAGCGCCTCAGGAGACCACGACGGAGGCGGCCGCAGAGGAGACTACGGCTGCGGAGGCAGAGGGTGGACTTACGGCAGGCACCTACACGGCGTCCAAGAACGGTATGAACGGTCAGCTGACGGTGGAGGTGGTGACGGACGACTCATCCATCGTATCGGTTACCGTGACCGAGAACCAGGAGACACCGGGTATCGGTTCCCCGCTGGTGGACGGTGAGAAGGAGGGAACCATCCCGACCCTTTCCATTCCGGCGGCTATTGTGGAGAATCAGTCCATCGCCGTTGACGCGGTGACAGGAGCTACCATTACCAGCGCGGCTATTAAGTCCGCTGTGGAGGACTGTCTGACGCAGGCGGGAGCCAATGTTGACGACTGGAAGACAGAGGTCGCAAAGGAGCCGGGCAAGGAGATTGAGATGGAGGCCGACGTGATTGTAGTGGGCGGCGGCGGAGCCGGTCTTGCGGCAGCTATCTCTGCGTCGGAGAACGGCGCGAAAGTAATCGTAGTTGAGAAAAACGGCGCAGTAGGCGGAGATACTTTAGTCTGCGGTGCTATTTACAATAATCCGGACGAGGCGCTGCAGAGCAAGGTTGAGATGAGCGATGCGGTGAAGAAGACTCTGGAGGCAGGCATTGGCGTGGAGCCGGTGGATGAGGCGCACAAGGAACTGATTGATACGGTATCCAAAGAGTGGAAGCAGCATCAGGCCGACGGCAAGACCACCCTGTTTGATTCGGACGCATGGTTTACCCTTCAGACTTACAATGGCGGCGACAATGTGGCGGATCTGGATCTGGTAAAGGTTCTGTGCGACAATGCGGCTGCAGGATATGAGTGGATCCAGGGACTGGGCATGGAGTTTAACGACACCATCGGCCAGGGAGCAGGTTCTCTGTGGCAGAGGACTCACACCTCCACAAAGCCCATGGGTACAGGGTTTATTTCCACTTATGTGGAGAATATCGCTGCGGACGAGAACGTGGAGATGATTACGTCCACAACGGCAACTAAACTGGTTCAGGATGACACCGGACGTGTAGTGGGCGTGGAGGCAGAGGATGTCAACGGCAATACATACAAGTTCCAGGCTTCCAAGGGCGTGGTGCTGGCTGCCGGCGGTTTTGCGGCTAACTCCAAGATGGTAAGCGAGTACAACACCACAGGCAAGTGGAACGACCTGTCCAAGGTTCCCACCACCAACCGCTTCAGCTGCTCTCAGGGCGACGGCATTATCATGGCCCAGGAGATCGGCGCTGCCCTGTATCAGATGGAGGAGATTCAGCTTCTGTATCTGGGCAATGTAAAAGACGGCGGTCTGACCAAGTATCCGGCCCGCTGTGTCAACGGCACGGACCAGGAGATCTTCATCAACAAGAACGGTGAGCGTTTCGTAAAAGAGGACGGACGCCGGGATGAAATCTGTCTCCAGGTGCTGGCTCAGCCGGATGCCATGTTCTACTTCCTGGAGTCCGCAGACGGCGACTACACGGATGTTAATACGGCTCTTACGGCAGATGGATTCACCTTCAAGGAGATGGAGGAGCAGGGTTACATCATCATTGCTGACACGTTGGATGAGATGGCTGAGAAGCTGGGATGCGACGGGGAGACTTTGAAAGCTACTGTAGATACGTTTAACGCCTCCGTGGACAGCGGGGAGGATGAGTTCGGCCGTACACTTTTCAGCACGAAACTGGAGAACGGACCGTTTGTTGCCACTCCGCGCCAGGCATGTGTACATCACACCATGGGCGGCGTGAAGATTGATACGGAAGGCCGTGTTCTGAAAGAGGACGGAACTCCTATCGAAGGTCTGGTAGCAGCCGGCGAGATCACAGGCGGTATCCACGGGGCTAACCGTCTGGGCGGCAACGCGGTTGTTGATACGGTTGTATTCGGCAAGCTGGCAGGCGAGACTATCACAAAGTAAACCAAAGATAATCGGCTTTTGGAAACCGGATTCAGTTTTAGAGGCAGGGCTGCTGCGGTATGGCGTTAATGCTGTACCGCGGCAGCTCTGTTTTTGTATGCGCCGCTTTTGTGCAGTTCTTTTGCGCGGTTCTGTTGCATGGTTCTTTTGCGCAGTTCTGTTGCATGGTTCTTTTGCACGCTTCTTTTGCATCGTTCTTATGTGCGGTTCTTATGTATGGTTCTTGTGGGGAGCAGCCGGAGTGATTATTGTATTGCAGTATTTATTGCGGTATTTATTTCTTTTTTAGAGGGATTTACGTCAGAGTTTGTGGTAAAATAAGAGGCGTGCTGATGTGCGGGCAGGCCTGCGGTCCGGTTGGCCGGAGACGGACCTGAAGCAGGGCGTGCCTGTTCTCTTTTTCGGTTCGCAGGGACAGGTATCTGCGGATTTGGATATTGGGGAGAGCAGCAGGGTGCGGTCATGGAAAATGTCCAGGGGGTGGAAGTCTATATGGAAAATCGTCGATTCTGTCTGCGGGCTGTGTTGATTGGGATTGGGGCGGCCGCCATGTTCGCAGGGCTGTGCGGCGGCTGCGGGTATTCGAGGGAAGAGAAGCGGCGTATGGAGGAGATTGCGCGGCTGGGGGAGGAGAATGCGGAAACATATGTGATGGAGAAATACGGCTTTGCGCCGGTGATTGAGAGCGTGGAACTTTGTACGGAACTGGGAGACAGCGATCCTGTGCCGTGGGCCGAAGGGTATGTGCTGGTCCGGGTGAGGCAGGGAGAGCAGGAGTTTAAAGTACACATAAGCGGGGAGGAGCCTTCTGTGGACGGGCGGGATGATTTTCAGCGGGCACTTATCGAAGAGGAGGGCAGAGAGTTTTTTGAGAATCTGCTGGGGTATGAGGTTTATGACGTGTATCTGGAATATGGGGAGGATGGCATGCTGGGGGAACGGTATGAGGCGGGGACTTTTGAGGCGTTTCTTCGGAATCATCCGATGAATGTGAGAATTGACGACTGCACGGACCGGGATCTGACGGAGATCAGGGAGGAGAACCCAGGCGCGGCAGCGTTTTTGGAGGAGTGTGCCAGGGACTGCGGGACGAAATTTATTTTGATTTCCTATAAGAGCAGAGAAGATTATGACAGAGGGTATGACCACACCTACGGGAGAGGCGGAGTCATGGATTTTGAGATCTGGAATGACAGTCTGTATATCAACTCCTATGGGGTTTTTGAGGGGGAAAAGCGGGAGCTGAACCGGTTTGAATTGCAGGAGCTGGACGGGGTGATATTTGGCTGTATCGACAGGTCCGGGGGCGATGATCTGGAGATCGGTACAGGCCGGAGACAGTGGATGGAGTTGGGGGAGACAAGAGGAGAGCCCGCCTTGCGGGTATATTCCGTGGACAGGGACGCAAAGGGGGAGGTCGCGGTCTTTCTGCCCACAGAGCTGTATGGACAGAGCCCTTCCGTGTTTATCCAGCATGTTATCAACGGAAATGAGTGGAGGCAGTATGAGGCGGGCAGAGAGGTGACGCGGGATAAAAGGTATGTGTTTGTGACGTACCATGGGATTCCTGACTGTCATTTTGATCTGGCGGTTTTTGATGGGGGGAACAGGTGAAAGGGGCAGAAACGGCAGACGAGTAAATTTTGCTTTACGTAGGAGTGCCGCCATGATATGATAAGAATGCAGGCCCGATTTGTCATACAGATTCATATAGAACCGAGATGGACCTTTAAGGAGCTATGGATTTGGTATGTGGATTGAAAGAAATAGTTGTTTTTATGTACAAAATGCCTTCGATTTTCGTTATGCGAAGATCAAGAGGGCATTTTTTATTTGTGCAATTGTTACGTATCGCGAAATAGAAAAGAATTTGGGAAAATATGGAATGATCTATTGCATTTATACCAAAAGTATGTTATTATTTATAATAACAAATATTTGAATAGAAATATGGAGGCCACATATGAAATGCGCTCACTTTCGAATAGAAGCAGACGGGACGATTACATATCAGAGTGTTAAAGTACATCTGGAGGGGACGGCTGTTCTTTCGGAGCAGTTTGCATCCAAGATCGGGATGCCTAAGACAGGCAGGTTGTTAGGACTTCTTCATGACAGCGGAAAACTGGGACCATATCAGGATTACCTGAAAGCGTGTGAACAATATGAATTGGGGATGATTCCTGCACCGCCCAGGAAAGGAAGCGTGGATCATGGCGTTTTTGGGGCCGCCTATGTTATGAAAGAACTGGGAGACGAGAAGGATATACTTTCCCGGCTGACGGCAGAGGCTCTGGCTATGGTGCTTGCCAGCCATCACGGAGGGCTGAGGGATTACCTGGGGCCGGATGTATCTACGCCTCTCTGGAGCCGGATTGAAAATTATTGTAAAGATAAAAGGCAGGAGTATGAGGATATAAAGAAAGAATTTGAAACGGATTTTTCTGCTGATGATGTGAAGAGATTATTTTCAGAGTCTGTTTCGGAACTGAAAAGTTTAAGGGAGCGTATTGCCAAGTTCACAAAGTTCCAGATGCATCTTGCGATAAAGTTTCTTTACAGCTGTCTTATTGACGGTGACAGGGAGGATACACGGCTGTTTATGGAAGGAAAGGAGCCGGTAAGAGAATATAGGGACTGGGCGGAGTATGGCAGAAGACTGGAACAGTTTCTTGGAGAGCTGCGTGAGAAAAAGCCGAAGACGGCATCAGAGGGCAGGATTAAAATGCTGAGGGAGGAGATATCCGATGCATGCTATAAGGCAGGGGAATGGCCGGCAGGCGTGTATAAACTGACGGTACCTACAGGAGGAGGGAAGACACTTGCAAGCCTCAGGATGGCTCTGAGGCATATGGAGAGAAAGGATGCGGCTGGTTCGGGACATATTGTTCAGGTATTACCGTTCACAAGTGTAATTGAACAGAACGCTGCCGTGGTGAGGGATGTGCTGCAATGCGGAGGAGAACTTCTGGAACACCATTCCAATGTAATTCTGGAAGCTGAGGGGGAGGAGGAGCATAATTTTTCCGAAGAACACTACAGACTTTTGACGGAGCGATGGATATCGCCGTTTATCTTTACGACTACTGTGCAGCTTTTAAACACAGTTTATGGCGCCGGGACTCAGAACATAAGGAGATTGCACAATCTTGCCAATTCCGTGATCATCATGGATGAAGTACAGGCGCTTCCTTTGAAAACACTGAAACTGTTTGGGGAATTTATAAATTTTCTTCACCTTGCAGGTAATTCCACAATTCTTTTATGTACAGCGACCCAGCCCAATCTGGAGAAGCTGTCTGTCGGGATTCAGGCAGAAGTGAAGGAAATCATACCAGATGTTATGAGGAAATTTAAAGAGTTTCAGCGGATGGAGGTGAAGGACAGGACTCTGAAAGGGGGATATGAGACAGAAGCGGCGGCAGATTTTATTGAAGAAGTTAAGTGCGGTGTTAACAGTCTCCTGGTGGTGATGAATACGAAGAGAATCACCAGAGAGATATACGATATTTTAAGAAAAAGAGCAGACGGAGAGACGGAGGTTCTGTATATAACTACAGAGCTTTGCCCGGCACACCGCAGCGATGTGATAAAGCACTTAAAGGAGCTGCTGGAACAGAAAAAGTCTGTCATCTGTGTCAGTACAAGCGTTTTGGAAGCGGGGGTGGATGTGAGCTTTGAGGGTGTGGTAAGGAATCTGGCTGGGCTGGACTCTATTGCCCAGTCCAGCGGGCGGGGGAATCGTCACGGGGAAAACGAAGAAAACGGTATTACTTATATTATCAATGTGAAGGATGAGAAGCTGGGAAGTATGACTGAGATTGCTGTGGGGGAGGAGAAGACCAGGGCGGTTTTAGATACATTCAGGCGAAGGCCGGAAGCTTATGGGAACAGCCTGCTGTCTCCTTTGGCTTTGTCGGATTATTATGAGAAATACTTTAAAGCGGATGACATCGAATCTCAGATGAAATATCCGCTGAAGGATGATTCTGAATTGAGTGATTTATATTCCTATTTTACAAGTGTCGGAGAGAAGGTTCTTCTGGGACGTTATCGCGGCAGAGTGGGAGAATATAAATGGAAGCTGACATTTCCTTTTGAGACAGCCGGCAGAAAGTTTCGGGTTATTGACCAGGATACGGTATCCATTTTGGTGCCATACAAAAAAGGGAGGGATTTGATAAGCCAGCTTACGGCAAAGAGAGAAAAGGTGCAACTTGGTGAATTGAGGAAGTTAGTAAAAGCTGCACGCCCGTATTTTGTAAGTTTGTATACCAGTAACATACATGTTTTTCAGCAGGCGGTAGCAGGGTCGCCGGTGCCGGGACTTCTGATTTTGAAAGACGGGTATTATGACGAGATTGTAGGGCTTAAAGAGGAACAGAAATTGGAGTTTTTATCATTTTAAGGAGGTGAGTCATGAAGAATGAGATAACTTATCGGGTATGGGGCAGAAATGCCCTGTTCACAGATCCGGTCACAAAAATCGGAGGTGAGAAAAGCAGTCTGCAGATTCCTACGCCTCAGAGTATTAAGGGCATCACGGAAAGTATTTACTGGAAGCCTTCTATTATCTGGATTGTGGATGAAATCCGTATTATGAATCCGATTCAGATGGAGGGGAAAGGAGTTCGTCCGGTGGGGAATGTGGGGAATGATCTGGCCCGCTATACATATTTAAGAGATGTGGAATACCAGGTAAGGGTGCATTTTGTGTTTAATAAAAATCGACCGGAACTTAAAGAGGACTGGAATGAGAATAAGCACTACTTTATTGCGCTGCGCAGTCTGAAAGCAGGAGGGAGAAGAGATATTTTTCTGGGAACAAGAGAGTGCCAGGCCTATGTGGAACCTGTGGAATTTGGAAACGGGGCAGGGGCTTATGATGAGACGGACATGGATTTTGGGCTGCAGTATCACTCCATTGGGTATCCGGACGAGACGGGAGAAGATGGGATGGTGGTCCGCTTTTGGTATCCCCAGATGCGAAAAGGCAGAATTAAATGCTTAGGGCCTGATGAATGTCCTAAAGAGCAGTTTATCCGAAAGGCTGCAAGAAAGACATTTTCTCCCCAGGTTAATTTTTCATTTGCGCAGGAGGAGGGATAGATTATGGGTATGATGGATCTGCTTTACCGCACATATGAGTACGCTTATGAGGCGGAAGATGCACAACTGATGGAAAATTATCTGATGTCCCAGACCACAGCCACAGCTCCCATCCTTTTGTGGCTTAATGAGCGGGGGGAGTTTGCGGATGCCGGATATATCCCCGATAAGGAGAAACAGAAGATCAGCATCCCCTGTACGGAGAAATCAGCAGGGCGTTCCGGGAAGAATCCGGTTCCCCATCCGCTGTTCGATAAACTGCTTTATCTGGCGGGGGATGGGAAGGAATATGGGATTGGCAATGAGAAAGCCCACAGCACATATATGGAAAATATGGAAGCATGGTGCCGGTCAGAGTGGGGGAACGGTTATGTAAAGATTATTTTTTCCTATCTGAATAAAAACACTCTGCTTCAGGACCTGAAAGGCAAGGGAGTTCTTGATTTTTCGCGGCCCAAGGACTTGGAAAAAAGGTTAAATGAATGTGTGCGGATAGGGATACGAAGAGAGAAGCAGTCGGATGTGGAGCTGTGGAAAGAAAAGAGTATACGGGAGGATTTCGGCCATTATTTCAACAGCCAGCAGGAGGAGACAGGACTGTGTTATATCAGCGGAGAAAAGGGGACTCTTTCCAAAAACCATCCCAAGGCCATCTGGAATCTGAATGCCAATGCGAAACTGATATCAGCCAATGAGAAGGACAACAGAGGATTTGTCTTTTCAGGAAGATTTGAGACATCTGACCAGGCCGTGCAGGTTAGCTATGAAACCTCCCAAAAGGTTCACAATGCGTTAAAATGGCTGATTCAAAAGCAGGGAAAGATAATTGGGGATAAGATGCTGGTTGCATGGGGAACCGGAGGTTCTGATTTAAAAGGTGTGCTTAATGATACGGATGACTTCTTTAGTGAGGAGGATGAGGAGGACAAGAACCGGATTGCAGATACGCAGAGGGAATTTTCTCAACGCCTGGAGGCGGCTGTTCTGCGTCAGGAACAGGATTTACGCCACAATGAAAAAATCGGGTTTTTAGTGCTGGAGGCGGCTACTCCGGGCCGGCTTTCCGTTTCCTATTATCAAGAATTTGCTCCTGTCCAGTATTCTCAGCTGATAGGGAATGTAAGAAGGTGGCATGAGACTCACGGGTGGGATTACGGCAGGTTTGATGCAGATAAAAAGGTCTGGATAAGGAACATTAAATCACCGTCCATTTTCTCTGTTGCACGATTTGCGGAAGGGGTAGAAAGAGGCGGGAAGATAGATGCGGATAAAAAGGTTGAGGGTAATACAATTGTCCGTCTCATTCCCTGTGTGGTGGAGGGAAAGGCACTGCCAGGGGATATAGTCAGAAAGCTGTTGTTGAAGGCATATTATCCCCTGCATTACAGCGAAGCCAACTGGAGCAGACTTTTGAAGATAACATGTTCTATGATAAGGACAAATTTTAAGGAGGTGGGAACTATGGATGTGAACAGAGATTCTATAGATATTCCTTATAATTATGGGCGCTGGCTGGCGTGTGCTCATGAGATTGAGCGTCGGGCGCTGTGGAATGCCGGAGAGAAGCGGGAGACCAGTGCTATGAGGCTGTTTACCAAATATGCAGAGCATCCTGCCAAGTATATGAGCATTATCCAGCACAAGATTCAGATATATGAGATGCGGCTGGGGGACAGGGCGTTTTGGCTCCAGAGAGAGAGGGATAAGATTTCGGCAAAGCTGAATGAGAATTCGCTGGAGAAGGTTGTGGGTGCAAGACATCTGGACGGAAGGATGATTTTGGGATTCCAGTCGCAGATGGAAGCTTTTAGAAATAAAGAGAATAATAAAAAGGATGCAGGAGGAGAAGAGAATGAGTACATTGATGAATAAGATTGATTTTCTGGCATTGGTTAGCGTTAAGAATGCGAATCCCAATGGAGACCCTTTAAGCGGCAATATGCCAAGGGTAACGTATGATGGATTGGGGGAGATTTCCGATGTGTGTCTGAAGCGGAAGATTCGAAATCGTTTTATGGATATGGGGGAGGATATTTTTATTCAGTCTGATGATAAAAAGATGGATGAGTTTAAAAGCCTTCGTGACCGGTTAAGCGCACAAAAGGATTTGGTAAAGATACAGAAAGAGGGCAATAAGGAGCAGTTTGCCAGAATGGCCTGTGAGAAGTGGCTGGATGTGCGCAGTTTTGGGCAGGTGTTTGCATTTACCTCTAAAAAGAAAGAGGGAGAGAAAGATACAGGAGGTATTTCTGTGGGTGTGAGGGGGCCGGTTTCTATTCATCCTGCTTTCAGCGTGGATGCGGTCACACCTACCAGCATTCAGATTACAAAGAGCGTAAACAGTGAGACGGATGAAAAAAATCCGGATAAGAAGAGCTCAGATACGATGGGCATGAAGCACAGAGTAGATTTTGGACTCTATGTGGTGAAAGGAAGCATCAATGTACAGCTGGCTGAGAGGACAGGATTCAGTCAAGAGGATGCCGGGAAGTTAAAGGAGGCGCTTCGGACTTTATTTGTAAATGACAGTTCTTCAGCAAGGCCTGACGGAAGTATGCAGGTACATACGTTATACTGGTGGAAACACAACTGCGCCATAGGTCAGTATTCTGCAGCTAAGGTTCATGGAAGCATTGAAATAAGGAAGAAGGACGGTATTGAGGAGCCTGTGGTTTTTGAGGATTATGAGATTGTGAGAAAGGAACTGCCGGGACTGGAAGTGGAGATTATTGATGGAATATAGGGAAGAAGATTATTTGATGCTTTCCGGTATTCAGCACTTTTCGTTTTGCAGACGCCAGTGGGCATTGATTCATATTGAACAGCAGTGGGATGAAAATCTGAGAACTGTGGAGGGAAATCTTTTTCACCAAAAAGCGCATGATGGTTATTCTTCAGAGAAGCGAAAGGATGTTATTATTTCCAGGGGGATGCCTGTGTTTTCCAGAAAGATGGGAGTGAGCGGTGTCTGCGATATTGTAGAGTTTCACCGGGACGATGAGAAGGGAATCTCTATTTATGGCAGGGAAGGGAAATATTTGGTTTATCCGGTCGAATATAAAAAGGGACAGCCGAAGGAGGAATCAGATCTTCTCCAGATGGCTGCCCAGGCCATGTGCCTGGAGGAGATGCTGGCATGCGATATCACGAAAGGCTATCTGTTTTATGGGGAAATCAGACGGAGGATTGAGGTGGTATTGGATGAGGGGCTTCGACAACGGGTGAGTGATTCTTTTGCTGAGATGCATCAATATTTTCAGCGCAGATTTACGCCAAAGGTAAAGCGGACGAAAGCTTGCAATGCCTGTTCCCTCAAGAATCTGTGTCTTCCTCAGTTGATGAAGGACAGGTCAGTAAAGGAATATATTTCCAGGAGGATTGGGGAGGAGGAAGAAAATTGAAAAGGCTGCTGAATACGTTGTATATAACTTCTTCTGACCGGTATTTATCGCTGGACGGAGAAAATGTAGTGGTCCTGTGTGGTAAAGAGGAGGTGGGAAGGATTCCGCTTCATAATTTGGAGGCAATTGTGACATGTGGGTTTACTGGAGCCAGTCCGGCTTTGATGGGTGCCTGTGCAAAGCGAAATATCGGGCTTAGTTTTTTGACCGGTTCCGGCCGTTTTTTGGCCAGGGTTTCTGGAGGAGAGCGGGGGAATGTTCTTCTGAGAAAAAAACAGTATTTTTTGTCTGAGCATGATAGGGAAAGTCTGGATATTGCAAAGGGGTTCATTACAGGGAAGATATTTAATGGAAGATGGGTGTTGGAACGGGCCACGCGGGATCATGGAATGAGAGTGGACGGAGAGAGGATAAAAAGGGTCTCCGGCCAGTTGAAAAATTCACTCAAGCGCGTGCAGGAGTGTGGTTCTATGGAGACTCTGCGGGGGATTGAGGGGGAAGCGGCAAGCTTGTATTTCTCTGTGTTTGATGAATTGATTCTACAGCAGAAGGATGGTTTTTCGTTTAACGGGAGAAATCGGCGGCCGCCTTTGGATGCGGTTAATGCGCTGCTCTCCTTTGTATATACGCTGTTGAATCAGATGAATGTGTCGGCTTTGGAAACCGTGGGCTTAGACCCTTATGTGGGGGTTATGCATGGGGATCGCCCTGGAAGGGCTTCTTTGAGTCTGGATCTAATGGAAGAATTAAGGCCGGTGCTGGCGGATAGATTTGTGGTTTCTCTAATTAATAAGCGAATTGTGTCGCCTTCTGGTTTTTTACAGAAGGAGGATGGTGCAGTTATTATGGATGATGATACAAGGAAATCGGTTTTGTCAGCATGGCAGATGCGGAAGCAGGAGATGATTAAACATCCATTTTTGGATGAGAAGGTGGAGTGGGGGATGGTGCCATACGCACAAGCTTTGCTTTTAGCGCGATATATCCGCGGTGATTTGGACGGGTATCCTCCTTTTATGTGGAAGTAGGTGAGAGAAATACTTGTACTGATTACTTATGATGTGAATACAGAGACAGAGGCTGGGAAAAGGCGTTTGCGGAAAGTGGCAAAGCAGTGTGTCAATTATGGAAGAAGGGTGCAGAACTCTGTTTTTGAGTGTGAGATGGATGCCGCAAAGTGCAGAGAAGTGAAGGCTATTTTGGAAAAGATTATTGATGTTAATAAAGATAGCCTGCGTTTTTACTATCTGGGGAACAACTATAAAAATAAAGTGGAACATATAGGGGTGAAGGAGAGTGTAGATATGAAGGGGGTTTTGATCATGTAGTGCGAATGTGTAGTGAACGCGGGGAAGCGGGGGATTCGCACCAGGGATGAAGAGAGATTGTGGAAAGATCGAAATGGGAACGTAGGAAAATAATAGGTATTATTGGGAAATATAGCAAAATAGCATAGAAAAGTTTGATTTTATAGAATGATTTTTGGCTAATTTTGCTGTCGTTCCCCTTGCGGGAACGTGGATTGAAATTAATAAACCAATATCACAGAAAGGAAGTAAAAAGGTCGTTCCCCTTGCGGGAACGTGGATTGAAATCCTCTCACTTGCAAGCATGGCGGTGTAAAATCCCGTCGTTCCCCTTGCGGGAACGTGGATTGAAATCTCTGTCAGCGGCTTATCATACGGAACGTGCATAAGTCGTTCCCCTTGCGGGAACGTGGATTGAAATTCGCCTACGGGAAAAGTGCGGAAGAATTGTCGGAAGTCGTTCCCCTTGCGGGAACGTGGATTGAAATAAACCCTCCATGAATATCATTATTTGTCTTTGGCCTGTCGTTCCCCTTGCGGGAACGTGGATTGAAATAGCTCCGAAAGACTGCTAACACCCTCTCCGTAATGTCGTTCCCCTTGCGGGAACGTGGATTGAAATAAATTGCTATTTAATTAACCAAACAAACAAGGGCGGTCGTTCCCCTTGCGGGAACGTGGATTGAAATAATTACTCCTTTTAGAAGTAATTATATCACATAACGTCGTTCCCCTTGCGGGAACGTGGATTGAAATACCAAAGTCACTCCGTAATGGGGTGCCTTTCAAAAGTCGTTCCCCTTGCGGGAACGTGGATTGAAATCGAAAGGAGGAGAAGGCAGAGAAAGTGGAGGAAGTCGTTCCCCTTGCGGGAACGTGGATTGAAATCGAAAATGCAAGGCGATACATAAAAGGTAGAATGTCGTTCCCCTTGCGGGAACGTGGATTGAAATGCGTAGCTGTTCCCTTTGCCTTACCGTCCTTCCTCTTGTCGTTCCCCTTGCGGGAACGTGGATTGAAATATGGAAAGTGGACAGTTTGAAAAGGCAGACACAGAGTCGTTCCCCTTGCGGGAACGTGGATTGAAATTCCTTATCATATCCGTCAAGGGCAAAGCCGCCATGTCGTTCCCCTTGCGGGAACGTGGATTGAAATAACTCAACAAGAAGAGGACAGAGAAGATACCAGAAGTCGTTCCCCTTGCGGGAACGTGGATTGAAATACTGATAGCACGGAGTTAGAGCCATTGGAGACTAGTCGTTCCCCTTGCGGGAACGTGGATTGAAATCATCCATACTTAAAGAAATAATTTTCTTTTCTCGTCGTTCCCCTTGCGGGAACGTGGATTGAAATAGTATAAAGAAGTAATGCCTATGCCCAATGCCGTGTCGTTCCCCTTGCGGGAACGTGGATTGAAATAACCTTTGTTAATCCGTCAACCGCATATCCTCCGGTCGTTCCCCTTGCGGGAACGTGGATTGAAATCTTTTTTCGGCGACATCAGCTTTTCATCAATGAGTCGTTCCCCTTGCGGGAACGTGGATTGAAATTTTTTTGTATGATTGTGATACATCGCTTATCTTTGTCGTTCCCCTTGCGGGAACGTGGATTGAAATTATTTCTGCCTGAAATATTGCTTGTTGGGTTACAGGTCGTTCCCCTTGCGGGAACGTGGATTGAAATTCTCACGCTCAACTTTAGCTTTAGCAAGCTTCCAGTCGTTCCCCTTGCGGGAACGTGGATTGAAATCCATAAATCATCAGTTCCAAGGACACCAGGCTCCCGTCGTTCCCCTTGCGGGAACGTGGATTGAAATGATATACTCCGGATCATCTGTTTGTCTCAACTCCAGTCGTTCCCCTTGCGGGAACGTGGATTGAAATTTCTGCTGGCATTCTGATATTTCCCATTGATGACCGTCGTTCCCCTTGCGGGAACGTGGATTGAAATCATTAATTCGCGCAGGGGCGCCACTTACAACCTCGTCGTTCCCCTTGCGGGAACGTGGATTGAAATATGCAGAACGTCTCAATAGCATCATCCGACGTATGTCGTTCCCCTTGCGGGAACGTGGATTGAAATAAATTTTGCAAGACTTCCTTTCCTGCCTTGCTCGTCGTTCCCCTTGCGGGAACGTGGATTGAAATAACACTGATTGCCATTTGAATAATATGTTCCATGTCGTTCCCCTTGCGGGAACGTGGATTGAAATTAATGATTTGGCAAGCCTGTTTATATTCGAAACGTCGTTCCCCTTGCGGGAACGTGGATTGAAATTTTCCTGCCTAACTGCGTTTCCAGCCGTTTAACCGTCGTTCCCCTTGCGGGAACGTGGATTGAAATCTCCAACATTCGGGACCCAATCAGGAATATCAAGTCGTTCCCCTTGCGGGAACGTGGATTGAAATCGTCGGCCAGCGTAATAATCAGTATGTTGTCCTCGTCGTTCCCCTTGCGGGAACGTGGATTGAAATTCCGTTGCCGTTCCTCCGCCTTGTGCTGATAATTGTCGTTCCCCTTGCGGGAACGTGGATTGAAATAAAAAAATATAGTTTTAAATGTCTGGCAGTCTCTTGTCGTTCCCCTTGCGGGAACGTGGATTGAAATTTCCTCTTTGGGAATCTCCGCATTTGATCCGCCTTATGGTCGTTCCCCTTGCGGGAACGTGGATTGAAATTTCCTGTGTACTTATATGGGCCAGCAGGGAGCGGGAAAGTCGTTCCCCTTGCGGGAACGTGGATTGAAATTTCCCAAAGAATCAATATTTTTGAGAAGTGAACTAGATGTCGTTCCCCTTGCGGGAACGTGGATTGAAATTTTGTAGAGAATGTTATCAATGCTATCAGAGGAAGTCGTTCCCCTTGCGGGAACGTGGATTGAAATATGCTTACCGGGTCTGTAATATAATCACCCTCGTGTCGTTCCCCTTGCGGGAACGTGGATTGAAATCTCAACTGGAATATTATCGGACATTCTGCAATTTGTCGTTCCCCTTGCGGGAACGTGGATTGAAATCCCGGAGAATATCAGGAAGGGTGCATTTATCGGGAGTCGTTCCCCTTGCGGGAACGTGGATTGAAATCCTACAAACTGCTGCGGGCAGTTTAACGGCGGTGTCGTTCCCCTTGCGGGAACGTGGATTGAAATAAGCAGGAGGGAAGAGCCTGGAGGAGTGTGCAGGTCGTTCCCCTTGCGGGAACGTGGATTGAAATCCGACTCCTCCGAGAAATCCGTTTAAGCTCCCGCCGTCGTTCCCCTTGCGGGAACGTGGATTGAAATTAATTTCGATCATTATGCTGCACTTCCTTCCTCGTCGTTCCCCTTGCGGGAACGTGGATTGAAATTGGAAAGGTTATTTGGTGTTCGGCGTGATACGGCTGTCGTTCCCCTTGTGGGAACGTGGATTGAAATACCAAGATTTGTTGATATATTATTCATGTATGATTGTCGTTCCCCTTGCGGGAACGTGGATTGAAATCATACGCGGATCGGTGGATATGCGCCGGCAGAAGAGTCGTTCCCCTTGCGGGAACGTGGATTGAAATAATGAAGCGATTGACCGCTTGTTTACTGACGTGAAAGTCGTTCCCCTTATGGGAACGTGGAATAAATTATATAGTACTAGATCCTGTTCCCCATCTCTACTATCCATAATTAGAATAAATTCTATAAAAATGATACACAACCCCCTTGACAGTAACGTAACGTAACCCTTTATAATATGTCTAAACAAAAGAACTGGAGGACATATTATGAAGGGTATTATTTTGGCCGGCGGGTCGGGGACCAGGCTGTATCCGCTGACAACCGTCACATCAAAACAGCTGCTTCCCATTTACGATAAGCCGATGATCTACTATCCTCTGTCCGTGCTGATGAGTGCAGGTATCCGGGAAATCCTGATTATCTCCACGCCGGAGGATACACCCAGGTTCGAGCATCTTTTGGGGGATGGTCATCAGTTCGGAATCAGCCTGACCTATGCGGTTCAGCCGTCCCCCGACGGGCTGGCTCAGGCATTTATCATCGGGGCGGATTTTATCGGCAGCGATCATGTGGCTATGATTCTGGGGGACAATATTTTTGCCGGGCACGGTTTAAAAAAGAGGCTTCTGCGGGCAGCCAACAAGCAGGAGGGGGCCACGGTGTTCGGATACTATGTAGACGATCCGGAGCGGTTCGGCATTGTGGAGTTCGATTCTGACGGCAAAGCCATATCCATTGAGGAGAAACCTGAAAAGCCCAAATCCAATTACTGTGTTACAGGGCTCTATTTCTATGACAATAAAGTAGTGGAGTATGCAAAGAACCTGAAGCCTTCTGCCAGGGGAGAACTGGAGATCACAGATTTGAACCGCATCTATCTGGAGGATGGGAAACTGGATGTAGAGCTTCTGGGGCAGGGATTTACCTGGCTGGATACGGGAACCCATGAATCCCTGGTGGATGCCACCAATTTTGTGCGGACCGTGGAGTCCCATCAGCACCGGAAGATCGCGTGTCTGGAGGAGATCGCGTATTTGAACCGGTGGATCACAAAAGATCAGCTTCTGGAGAATATCGAGCCGCTGAAAAAGAATCAGTACGGGCAGTATCTTCTGGACGTGCTGGCAGGAAAATTTATCGACAGCTGATTGGGGCAACAGGGGGCGAAGGAACCGGAAGGTTTGGAGGAAGGCCTGGCAGTTGATTAAAAAATAGATGGAGGAATAATTTTTATGAAAATTTTGGTAACAGGCGGCGCCGGGTTCATCGGCGGCAATTTTGTACATCACATGGTAAATAAATATCCGGAGTATGACATTGTCAATCTGGATCTTCTGACCTATGCAGGGAATCTGGAGACTTTAAAACCGGTGGAGGACAGGCCGAATTACAAGTTTGTGAAAGGCGACATCGCCGACGAGCCGTTTATCATGGATTTATTCGAACGGGAGCAGTTTGATGTGGTGGTGAACTTTGCGGCGGAGAGCCATGTGGATCGTTCCATCACGGATCCGGGTATCTTCGTGCAGACCAATGTAATGGGAACCAGAGTGCTTCTGGACGCTTCCAGAAAATACGGGGTGAAGCGGTATCACCAGGTATCCACGGACGAGGTTTACGGCGATTTGCCTCTGGACAGGCCGGATCTGTTCTTTACGGAGGAGACGCCGATTCACACCTCAAGTCCTTACAGCTCCTCAAAGGCCAGCGCCGATTTGTTTGTCCTGGCTTACCATCGGACCTACGGGCTGCCGGTGACCATCTCCAGATGTTCCAACAACTACGGTCCCTACCATTTCCCGGAGAAGCTGATTCCCCTGATTATCAGCAGGGCTTTGGCCGACGAGGAGCTTCCGGTGTACGGAAAGGGGGAGAACGTCAGAGACTGGCTCCATGTATCTGACCACTGCCAGGCCATTGACCTGATTATCCACAAAGGCCGGGTGGGAGAGGTCTACAATGTAGGCGGACACAATGAGAGAACGAATTTGGAGGTTGTGAAGACCGTCCTCGAGGTTCTTGGAAAGCCGGAGAGTCTGATCCGGTTTGTCACGGATCGTCCGGGCCATGACATGCGCTACGCCATTGATCCGACGAAACTGGAGACAGAGCTGGGATGGAAGCCCCAATATAATTTTGACACAGGCATTGAACAGACCATAGAGTGGTATCTGAACAACCGGGAGTGGTGGGAGCACATCATTTCCGGGGAATATACCAATTACTTTGAGAAAATGTACGGGGAGAGGCTGGAAGCATGAGAGTATTTGTGACAGGAGTAAAAGGCCAGCTGGGTTATGACGTGGTAAAGGAACTTGAAACGAGGGGCCATACTGCCATAGGAGTTGATATTGAGGAGATGGACATTACCGACGGGGATGCGGTGAGGCGGGTTGTAACCCAGGCAAATCCGGATGCGGTGATCCACTGTGCAGCATACACGGCGGTGGATGCGGCTGAGGACAATGAGGAGCTGTGCCGCCGTGTCAACGCCCTGGGCACAAAGAACATTGTGAAGGTGTGCAGAGACCTGGACTGCAAACTCATGTATATCAGCACGGACTATGTGTTTGACGGCCGGGGAACAAGGCCCTGGGAGCCGGACGATACAAGGGAGCCTCTCAATGTTTACGGCCAGACTAAGTATGAGGGGGAACTGGCTGTAGAGTCTCTGGAGAAATATTTCATTGTCCGCATTGCCTGGGTGTTCGGGGTCAATGGGAAGAATTTCATCAAAACCATGCTGAAACTGGGGAAAACCAGGGACAGCCTTACAGTGGTGGACGATCAGGTCGGTTCTCCCACCTACACTTACGATCTGGCAAGGCTTCTGGTCGACATGGCACAGACGGAGAAGTACGGCCGCTACCATGCCACCAACGAGGGGCTTTGCAGCTGGTATGAATTTGCCTGCGAGATTTTTAAGGAGGCAGGCATCCAGGTGAAGGTAAGCCCTGTAAGCAGCGATATGTACCCGGCAAAGGCAAAACGGCCTATGAACAGCCGGATGGACAAGTCAAAGCTTCGGGAGATGGGCTTTGAACCTATGCCCTCCTGGCAGGATGCTCTCAGGCGGTATCTGGAAGCCATAGGAGAGATAAAAGGTAATTAATAAAAACGTATAAAAATTTGCCCCGTCCATTAGGAATTAAATTATTTGTCCCTCCGCAGGCCCTATTTTATAATGAGAGAATATTAAATACACAGGAGGGTTTTACGTATGGATAAGCTTCAAAAGTGGCTTCAGAAATGGCTGATGCCCATTGCTGAGGTACTGGAGAGACAGAAGCATCTTCAGGCGGTGAAGGACGGAATCGTGGGGATCGTGCCCATTATCATCATCGGTTCCTTCTGCCTGGTGCCCACAGGCATCGGAAACATGCTGGGCGGCGGTATCTCAGAGTGGGTCAATGCTCACAACGGGGTGCTGACTCTGCCAACCTATTTTACCACCAACATCATGTCGGTCTATGCGGCTTTATTTATCGCCAACTCTCTGGCAAAGAGCTACGGCATAAAAAATGCGCTGGTGGGGCCGTCGGCGGTTGTGGTTCACCTGATTTTGTCGGTGACTGTGTCTGAGGATGGGAACTGGGTCGTATCCTATCTGGGAGCGGAGGGGCTGTTTGTAGCGATAATCGCCGGACTGTTTGTGGTGGAGGTTCTGCGCTTCTGTAAAAAGAACCGTCTGACCATCCAGATGCCGGAGAGCGTTCCGCCTATGGTAGCCGACAGCTTTTCCATTCTCATTCCCCTGGTAATCGAGGTGGCTGCGGCGGTTGCGGTGGCTACCCTCTGCGGCGATACCGTGTTCCCGCAGGTGATTATGAATGTTCTGGCTCCGGCTATCAGCTCCATGGACTCTCTGCCGGCGGTGATGATCATTATCTTTATCACCCAGATTCTGTGGGTGTTCGGGCTTCACGGTGCGGCTATCACCTCCAGCGTGTGGGCGCCCTTCGCGATTGCCAACGCTTCCGCCAACGCGGCGGCGGTTGCGGCTTCCCAGGCCCCGAC
Organism: Hungatella sp.; assembly: GCA_022798105.1. Taxonomy (GTDB): domain Bacteria; phylum Bacillota; class Clostridia; order Lachnospirales; family Lachnospiraceae; genus UBA3402. The sequence goes on along the minus strand of JAAWLV010000010.1, from coordinate 10,094 downwards.
CCATGTATTTACCTTCGGATTTTATTACGGGTTTTTGCAGGTCAGCGGTTCCGGCATGACCCTGGGGCTTGTGATTCTTATGATGATGTCAAAGGCCAAGTCTTTAAAAAGTATCGGAAGGCTGGGAGTTGTGCCGTCTCTGTTCGGCGTAAATGAACCGATTATTTTCGGCGTGCCGCTGATTATGAATCCGTTTATGATGATACCCTTTGTTGTGGGCCCGGTAATTATCGCAGGACTTAACTATCTGGCCATGTCTTCGGGGCTGGTGGGGCTTCCTCTGTGGGAGTCGCCGGGATTTCTGCCTCCGGGCTTCCAGGCATTTCTCCTGACTCTGGACTGGAAGGCAGCGGTGATGGCTGTGCTCAATGTGGTGCTGATGACCGTGTTCTACTATCCCTTCTTCAAGATGATGGAGGCCAATGAACTGAAAAAAGAAGCCTGATGGAATTTCATATAGGGTTATGATATACTTGACAGCAAAGGAGGGATTCTTTTGCTGTCAATTCGTCATAAGACCATGTTGGAATTTATTTTGGCCTGTCCGGACGGTATCAGAGGAAAGCAGCTGTCCGGGCAGCTGAGAGTCAGCGGCAAGACGGTCCGCAATGACATTTCCGCCGTAAACCGGATGCTTAAGGAGGAAGGGCTGCACATCTGCGCTTCCCAAAAGCGGGGATATTATATAGAAGAAAATGACCGGAAACGGTTTTCCCTGATTCTGGAGGAGAGAGACGCTTTGGCCGGCAGCCGGGAGGCGGAGACGCCGGAGGAAAGGCGGTTTGCAATCCTGGACAAGGTGCTGGGACACCCGGGAATCGGGATTGACAAGATAGCGGAATATCTGTATGTGTCGGAGCCTACGGTGTACAAGGATATTGCATATCTGGAGCAGAAGCTGAGAAATGTGTTCGGCTATTGCGGGCTGAAGGTTAAAAATCATCGGCTGTATCTTCAGGGAACGGAGGAGGAGAAGCGCAGGCTGGTGTTCCGGGTGGTCTGGGCCTGCATCTGTCACAGCGGGCAGCTGATGGACGGAAATCTCCGTCAGCTGATGCGGGGGATTGTGAATCTCCATGAGATTTACGCCTTTTGCGAACAGGTGGAAAGATATGCCGTAAAAAACGGAATTGAGGTGCCCCAGCAGACTCTCTTTGCAGGGGCGTGGATGATATTTTACGTCAATGTGCGCAGGGAGGAGGCTTATTTTCTGGAAGAAGGCGGAGTGTTTGGCCGTGAGGATCAGCTGGGCGGGTTTCTTGCACATATGGATCGGACTTTTTTTCTGGAATTTGAGGACTGCGATTTGGAGTTTCTCTACCAGGCGCTAAGAGCTGTCGGATTCCCTGCAGATGCCGGCCAGGAGACAGAGAAGGCGCAGAAACTGTCGGAGCGGTTTATGGGAGAGCTGAGGCAGCAGCGGGGCCTGGTGTTTTTGGAGGAGAAGAAAGAGACGTTTGTCCAGGGATTAAGGGATATGCTTATGCGGGCTGCTGCGGGATATCAGCTTTGCGACTGGTGGCCCTGGGACAGAGAGCGGGAACGCATGGGAAGGGACGCTTATGAGGCGGGAGTCTTGCTTGCCCGCCTGGCAAAAGAACACATGGAACTGTCCCTGACCGGGGCAGAGGTGTGCCGGATAGGAGAATATGTGCAGGCATGTACCAGAAAGGAGAAGGGAAGGGTCCGAATACTGGCGGTGTATGGCGGGGATATGGGATGGCACCATATGGTGTGCAGATGGTTCGAAGAGAGGCTGGGAGATATAGCTGTAATCTTCAGATCCTGTCCCCCATATCTGATGAGGGAGGAATGCGCCAGAAATCAGCCGGATGTGATTCTGGGGCCGGGCAGCCTGCAGGTATCCCCGGGGATTTTGTGCATGGAAATGCCGGGGGCCCTGAATCTTGAGGAAGAGCAAAAAGTCCGGAGATTTTTGGAAAAAATTCCGGAAAAGGAGAAGGCAGCAGAAAAAAGGCTGGCTTTGGGAATGAGAGCGGGAGAAGAGTGATTAGAATGACAGGACAAAAAAGTCTGGAGCGTATAGCCCAGGATAAAGACAGAAGCAGAAGGATCCGCTTGGTGGCCACTGATATGGACGGATCGTTTCTGGACGGCAGCGGCAGAGTCAGCGAGAGAAATGCCCGGGCGGTGAAGGGGCTTTTGCAGGCAGGCATAAAGTTTGCAGTCTGTACAGGCAGAAGCTTTCGGGAGGCTAAGGGGCCTCTTTTGGAGGCGGGGATCTGCTGCGATATGATAGCCATGAACGGCGCGGCGGTTTTGGACGGCAGCGGCGGGGTAAAACGGGAGTATGTGCTGGCACGGGAGAAGCTTGGTGAGATTCTGGATGCAGTGGAGCCGTGGAAGGACAGGCTCATTGTCCAGATGGTCACAGGCGAGGGCGAGTACATATTAGCGGAGGAAACATTATTCAGGCATTTTTTCAGCACCCGAATTTTTCCGGAAAGGGAGAGAAGCCCTGAAGAGGAGGAGGCCCTTTTTCAGGCGTATCGCCGGGTGGATCGGGAGGAATTTCTGAAAAAAGACAGGAAGTGTTTTAAGGCTGTGACGCTCAGTGAGGATACGCAGCTGATAAAGGATATAAAGGGTCCGCTGACTGCTGTGGGCGGCGTGTGTGTGGCAGCCTCATTTCCCACTAACTGGGAGGTTACCCACGAGAAGGCCAGCAAGGGAGCAGGGCTTAAGGCGTACATCGAAGAGTCAGGACTGAAGCTTTGGGAGGTTATGGCTTTCGGCGACGGGGACAATGACAGGACTATGCTGTCTTTGCCGCTGGGATGGAGCGTGGCCATGGGTAATGGAGGCGAGTACTTAAAGGAAGCGGCTCAGGTGATCACGGGAGCCAACACGGAGGACGGGTTTGCCCAGGCTGTGGAGGTGCTTCTGGCCGGCAGGAAATGAATGGACGGATAGTTATGAAGAGCAAATGAGATAAAAACGGAGGGCTGCAGGATGAAACATGAGAAGGATTGGTACAAGGAACTGGTGATTTATCAGATTTATCCCAGAAGCTTTAAGGACGGCAACGGGGACGGTATTGGGGATTTGAAGGGTATGACCCAGAAGCTGGATTATCTGAAGGAGCTGGGGGTCACGGCGGTGTGGATGTCGCCGGTGTACGCGTCGCCCAATGTGGACAACGGGTACGACATCTCCGACTACTTCGCCATCATGGAAGAGTTCGGCACCATGGAGGATTGGGAGGAATTTCGGGACGGGGCCCACGCCAGGGGGATTGCTATTATCATGGATCTGGTGCTGAACCACAGTTCCGATTTGCACCGGTGGTTTATGGAGTCGAGAAAGTCCAGGGACAATGAATTCAGCGACTATTATATCTGGCGGGATCCGGCGGCAGACGGCAAGGCGCCTAACGGATGGCTGTCCGTGTTCGGCGGCGGCGCATGGGAGTATGTGCCGGAGAGAGGGCAGTATTACCTTCACTTTTTTGCCAAGGAACAGCCGGATCTGAACTGGGACAATGAGGAGGCCAGGGAGAAGATTTTCGACATTATACGCTTCTGGAATGACAAGGGTGTGGACGGGTACCGGGTGGATGCCATCAGCTACCTGGACAAGGGCATGGACGGAAGGGCAGATATGACGGAGCCCTTCGGCACAACGTCCTGCGCAAACCTGGAGGGAACCCACAAATACATCCGGGAGATGGTGGAAAAGACTACCAGGCCGGATAATCTTATGACCGTGGGCGAGGTGAATATCCGAAACCTTCAGGATGCGAAGGATTACACCAGCGCTTCGCGGGGGGAATTTGACATGGCCATCGGGTTTGTACCCCCGATTGTGGAGATCAAGACCTGGTCGCCGGAGCGGTTTAAGAAGGAAGTGAGGGAGTATTATGAGGCGCTCAAAGAGGACGGCTGGTGGGCCAGATTTTTGAGCAACCACGATAAGCCGCGGCAGGTGTCCCTGTATGGAGACGACAAAACGTATTGGCTGGAGTCGGCCAAGATGTTAGGCTGTTATCTGCACACGCTTCCCGGCACACCTTTTGTGTACCAGGGGGAGGAGCTGGGGATGACCAACATTCAGCTTCCCTCTATCGACGATTACGACGACATTGACACAAAGAATTATTATAAAACCATGGTGGAGGAGGGAGCTTCCCCAAAGGAGGCGCTGGCAGAATCCCAGGCCGTCAGCCGGGACAACGCCAGGACGCCCATGCAGTGGGACGACAGTGAGAACGGAGGATTTTCTCCTTCCAGGCCCTGGCTTCCGGTCAATGAGAATTATGTGAGGATTAATGCGCGGCAGCAGATGGCGGATGAGAATTCCGTGTTTAAATTCTATCAAAAGCTGATTGCCCTGAGGAAGGAAAACCCGGTTCTGGTTCACGGGGATTTTGAACTGTGCTGCCCTGAGGAGGGGCCGGTGATCGCCTACACCAGGAGCTTTGACGGGGTAACGTGGCTGGCGGCTCACAACTTCTCCGGCGGGACACAGCGGCTTGCCTGCGGCAGGGTAAAACGTGAGGCCCAGGTGATTCTGGGGAATTATAAGGAACAGGCCATAGAGGAGGGGATTCTGGAGCTTAGGGCCTATGAGACGGTGATATTGAAGGTGGAATAGAGGGGGAACAGTAACCCATGTACCGGGAATAATACAACTTTCTCCCACAAAACAATTGAAATCCCCCCGGGGATTATGTATAATAGGTGATACGTCACGAGATAAAACTTACGAACTGTAGAAGAGGAGAAAATTACCATGAAGAAAGTATATGCTACCAACAATGCGCCGTCAGCTATCGGACCCTATTCCCAGGCCGTGCAGGCCGGAGAATTGGTGTTTGTGTCAGGGCAGCTTCCTATCGACCCGGCTACGGGAGAGTTTGCAGGGGCGGACATTGCCAGCCAGACAAGGCAGTCTTTAAGCAACATCAAGGCGATTCTGGAGAGCCAGGGCCTTGGCATGGAGGATGTGGTAAAGACTACGGTCCTTCTGCAGCATATCAGCGATTTCGGGGATATGAACCAGGTGTACGGTACATTCTTTGAGGGGGATTTCCCGGCGAGAGCTGCATTTGAGGTGGCTGCGCTTCCCAAGGGCGCGCTGGTTGAGATTGAGGCGGTTGCCATCTGCAGAAAATAATCGGGAAAATAAGGACAGACAGGAGCAAACGGTTTTATGAGATATGAGATGACGCCTCAGGGGGTATGTTCCAGCAAGATTTGTTTTGATCTAAACGGCAATGTGGTGACCAACGTGGCTTTCACCAACGGATGCAACGGCAATCTGAAGGCCATCTGCAAAGTAATCGACGGCATGACCGTGGAGCAGATTGAGGGTTACTTTATCGGCAATCTGTGCGGGAGAAAGAACACTTCCTGTGCGGATCAGCTGGCCAGGGTGGTACGCAAGGCCTATGAAGAGTCAAAGCATGCCGGTTGAAAGAGTAATTTTTAAAAAGAGATGAGCAAAAGGCCCTGCGGGAGCAGGGCCTTTTTGAAGTAGGACATTTTTGGCGCTGGCAGGGACTGTGGAGCCGGTGCGCAGTCCTAATGAAAGAATCCGATAATTTTACAGTAGACAGAAAAGGCGGTAGGAGAATGAGTAAATATGAGATGCTGAACCCCATGCAGCAGGAGGCAGTATTCTGCACGGAAGGCCCCCTTCTGGTGCTGGCAGGGGCCGGTTCCGGGAAGACAAGAGTCCTTACCCACAGGATTGCCTATTTGATAGAAGAAAAACAGGTGAAGCCGTGGAACATTATGGCGATTACGTTTACCAATAAAGCGGCCGGGGAGATGCGGGAGCGGGTGGATCGGCAGGTGGAGTTCGGGGCGGACAGCGTGTGGGTCAGCACCTTTCATTCTACCTGTGTGAGAATCCTCAGAAGGCACATAGAGTTTCTGGGGTATGAGACCAATTTCAGCATCTATGACACAGACGACCAGAAAACAGCTATAAAGCAGGTCTATAAAGCCATGAATGTGGATCACCGGATGTACAAAGAACGGGTGGTGATGTCGGAGATATCCAGAGCCAAGGATCAGCTGATTAGCCCCGGGGAGTACATGAAATACGCGGCGGGAAGCGTCTATGATGAGACGGTGGCCAAAATCTATGAGGAGTATCAGAAATTTTTAAAGAAGAACAATGCCCTGGACTTTGACGATCTGATCGTGAAAACAGTGGAGTTATTCCGCGGTCAGCCCCAGGTGCTGGACTACTACCAGGAGCGCTTCCGCTACATAATGGTTGACGAGTACCAGGACACCAATAAGGCCCAGTTTGAGCTGGTACATCTGCTGGCCGATAAGTACAAAAATATATGCGTGGTAGGTGATGACGACCAGTCTATCTACAGGTTCCGGGGAGCCGATATCAGAAACATTTTAAATTTTGAGGATTCATTTCCCGGCGCAAAGGTGATAAAGCTGGAGCAGAATTACCGCTCGACCCAGAACATCCTGGAGGGGGCCAACCAGGTTATCCGCAATAACCGGGGGAGAAAGGATAAGACCCTGTGGACGGCCAATGACAAGGGGGATTGCCTTGGGTACAGGCAGTTTGACCAGGCCCAGGATGAAGCGGAGTTTATCGTCAGGAATATCCTGTCAAAGGGATATTCTTACGAGGACTGCGCAGTGCTTTACCGGACCAATGCTCAGTCCAGGCTTTTAGAGGAGCAGTGCATCCGCTACAATGTGCCCTACCGGCTGGTGGGCGGTGTCAATTTCTATCAGAGAAGAGAGATTAAAGATATCCTTTCCTACCTGAAGACGATTTCCAACGGAAAGGACGATCTGGCAGTAAGCCGTATCGTCAATGTGCCCAAACGGGGGATCGGCGCCGCTTCCATCGGAAAGGTGACGATTTTTGCGTCAGCCAATGACTACAGCCTCTATGATGCCATGCGCCGGGCCGGAGTGATTCCGGGCCTTGGGAAGGCGGCAGACAAGCTGGGCCGCTTTACGGATATGATTGAGGAGTTCAGGAAACGGCTGAGCGGGGAAGACTATTCCCTGAAGCAGCTGATTGAGGATGTGCTGACGGAAACCGGGTACAAGGCGGAGCTGGAAGCCGAGGGGGATGTGGAGGCAGAGAGCCGCCTGGAAAATATCAATGAGCTTATAGGCAAAGCCGTAAGCTATTGTCAGGAGGCCGAAAACCCTACTCTGGAGGAATTTCTGGAGGAGGTATCTCTGGTGGCGGACGTGGACGCTCTTGATCAGTCGGAGCAGAGGGTGACTCTTATGACACTTCACAGCGCCAAGGGGCTGGAATTTGACAACGTTTATTTAAGCGGCATGGAGGAAGGCCTGTTCCCCAGTTATATGTCCATCATGTCCGGCGAGGAGGGGGATATGGAGGAGGAGCGGCGCCTGTGCTATGTAGGTATGACCAGAGCCAGGAAACATCTCTTCCTCACAGGGGCCAGAATGCGCATGGTCAACGGGGAGACACGCTACAGCAGAAGCAGCCGGTTTGTGGAGGAGATTCCCGGGGAGCTTTTAAGAAGCGGGCGTGCGGAAGCCGGTCTGTCCTTTGGGGAGGAGAAAGAGTCCGGAAAGACAGAGGAGCTTCCCTGGAATCAGCCGGGCAGCGGCAGGAATTTCGGCAGTTTCGGGCGCGGGAAGGCAGCGGCGCCGGGGGCAAAAGGCGGCAACAGCTTTCAGCCGGGCGCTAACCCTTACGCCTCCCGTTTGTCAGGACCGGCGGACGGCAAAGGTGCTGGGTTTGGGAAAGCGTTTGCCGTACAGAAGGCAGAGTCTTTGGACTACCAGGCAGGCGACCGGGTAGTCAGCGTCAAATTCGGAGCGGGAACCGTGGAGAATATTAAGGACGGTCCTAAGGATTATGAGGTGACTGTGAATTTTGACCGGGTGGGGATAAAAAAGATGTTTGCCTCATTTGCCAAGCTGAAGAAGGAAGAGTAGCGCTGGGCAGCAGAATGCTGCGGTTTACAGGACAATGTCATTAACGTAAGGTTGCCGTTTGCCCATGAGGAACCATCTCCAGTCCGTGTTCAGCTTTGCCAAACATTCCGCAGAGCCCCGGAAAGCGGGTCTTTGCTCCGTGGCAGAATTCACCCTGACAGGAGATGGTTCCTCACGGGCAAGAGCAGGATTCGCTTGAGTTAAGAATAAAATTCCCTGGATTTGGGTAAAATTAAGATAGTCAATTCATGGAAAAAGTGGTATAATGTCCACACAGGCAATGGCCAGTGCAAAAAGGACTGAGCCGAAAAGGATAACCAGGAAAGGAAGGACCGGACAATGAATAAATTCGACATCATGGGCAAGGATGCCATGAACCGTATGGAGGATATTATGAACTCCACAAGGCTCAACGAGTTCCTCCACAGAAAAGAAGAAGAGGACAAGAAGAAAAACAACATTTTATGGGCGCTTGCCATTATCGGGGCTGTAGCAGCCATTGCAGCCATCGCATATGGCGTGTATCGTTTCTTCACACCAGATTATCTGGAAGATTTCGAGGATGACTTCGATGATGATTTCGATGATGACTTCTTCGAGGATGAGGCAGACAAGGACACAGAAAAATAAAGGACATGTGAAAGGGATGTTGCACAGGCAATATCCCTTTTCTTAAAGGGAAGGGCATTCATATATGAAAAAAGGACAGGTTTATACAGGTAAAGTTGAAAAGATGGAATTTCCCAACAGGGGGATTGTTTACATAGATGGGGAGAAGGCGGTTGTAAAAAACGGCCTTCCGGGACAGACGGTTACATTTGTCATCAACAAGAAGAGGAACGGAAAGTGCGAGGGGAGGCTTCTCAAGGTGGAGGAGCCGTCTTTTTTGGAGACGGAGGAGAATCTCTGCCCCCAGTTCGGAACATGCGGGGGATGCCTCATGCAGAGTATTCCTTACAAGGAGCAGATTGCCATTAAAAGAGAGCAGATGGAGCTTCTTCTGGGAGAGGTTGGGGAGGTGAGACCCAGCCCTATCTGGGAGGGATACCGCAATAAGATGGAATTTTCCTTTGGCGACGAGGAGAAGGGAGGCCCTCTGGCCCTGGGGATGCACCGGAGAGGGAGCTTCCATGATGTGGTCAATGCCGATTTCTGCCGGATTGTCCATGGGGATTTCACCCGGATCCTGACAGCCACGCGGGAGTATTTTAAAGAGGCGCAGGCTCCATTCTATAAAAAGTTAAAACACGAGGGGTATCTGCGCCATCTTCTGGTCCGCCGGGCGGTTAAAACGGGAGAAATACTGGCGGCCCTGGTAACTTCCGGACAGACAGGCTTTCTGGAGGAGAGGGGCACAGATGAGGAAAGGCTTCTGGAGGGGTGGAAAGCGTGTCTTGGGGCTTTGCCTCTGGAGGGGACTTTTGCCGGTATCCTGCACATCCAAAATGACAGCCTGGCGGATGTGGTGCAGAGTGACCATACAGCGGTGCTGTACGGAAAGGACTATTTCTATGAGGAGCTTTTAGGGCTTCGGTTCAAGATTTCGCCCTTCTCATTTTTCCAGACCAATTCCTTGGGAGCTGAGGTGCTGTATGAGCTGGTCAGGGAGTTTGTGGGGGATACCAGAGGGAAAGTGATCTTTGATCTTTACAGCGGCACCGGCACCATCGCCCAGATACTGGCTCCGGTGGCAAAAAAGGTGGTGGGTGTGGAGATTGTGGCGGAGGCGGTGGAGGCTGCCAGGGAAAATGCGGCCATGAACGGGCTTAAAAATTGTGAGTTTATCGCCGGTGATGTACTGAAAGTGGTGGGGGAACTGGAGGCAAAACCGGATCTGATTGTCCTTGACCCGCCCAGAGACGGTATCCATCCCAAGGCGCTGGAGAAGATTATCGGGTTTGGAGTGGAGCGGATGGTGTATATCTCCTGCAAGCCCACCAGTCTGGTGAGGGATCTGGAGGTGCTTAGGGGAAGAGGGTATGAGGTGGAGAGGATGGAGTGTGTGGATATGTTTCCTTCTACGGGGAATGTGGAGACGGTTGTAATGCTTTCCCACAAAAAACCCGACAGCGTAATCAACATAAAAGTGGAGTTTGGCGAGGGTGAGGGCAAAGTGCCGCTTGATAATATTGCCAAGAGAGCCGAAGCGTACAAGCCGAAAGAGCG
>JAAWLV010000009.1 GCA_022798105.1 Hungatella sp. | reverse complement strand
TGTTTTTGAGAAAAAAGTGGGTGAAAAAGTGGGTGATTTTTGAAAAATAGGTTCTGAAAGCCCCATGAAATAAGGGCTGAAGATTCCGAGAAGTTATATCCAGTTAAAGGAGGTATCACAGTAATGGCAAAAAAGACCAACAAAACATCACACGTCATGGATCTGCTGACCAACGGCGCTGAGATGGAGGAGCCGGTTAATGACTCCGCCGCTCCTGTTCAGGAGCAAAAAAGCGATGTCCAGTCGCACACAGTGTCCCCGGCGAAAGTTACGGTAGTGGACGAGGGGAGCCGCAACGACCGTCTTTCCCAGGAGATTTTAGGCAAGCTTACAGAGGAGCTTGAGGAGGAGAATAAGCAGGATCAGGAAGCTTCCGATTCCGCCGGCTCATTGCCGGCAGACGAATCTGCCCCGGAGAAAGAAGCCGGTGAGGCTGCCCTGGAGGAATCTGTCTCCCAGGCTTTAGGCTCTTCAGAGCCTGAAGCAGAGGCCGCCCAGGTCCCTTCAGACGCTCTGGAAGCCGTTTCAGAGACTTCTGAGCCGGAGCAGCCGGAAGAACCATGGCAGCCCTCTATTGAAGCTGTTTCTGAGCCTGTACAGCCTCAGGAGGAGGTAAAAGAGTCCGAACCGGAACCTCAGCCTGCCCCTGTTTCCAAAAAAGAGCCCCATCCTATTATTCCGGAATCACAGATGAGCCAGCGGGTTCAGAATAAGGAGTACCGCTTCGTCAATGTTATGGAGCAGCTTCTCATGCGCCAGGATCTGGATACGGTTTTAAAACAGCACGGTGTCTGCACCTGCCCCCGCTGCATGTCCGACGTCTGCGCATTGGCCCTCACAGGGCTTCCCTCCAAATATGTGGTTACCAGCAAGGATTCCATCTCGCCTCTTCTCAGCTACTATGAGAACAAGTACAAGATCCCTGTGCTCACGGAGCTTATGAAGGCCTGCGACAAAGTCCGGCACAATCCGCGGCATAAAAATGTATAACATTTTGGGGAAGGCCCTTTTGACCTCAGCATCATAACATTCACTTGCGCGAATCCTGCTTTTGCCCGTGAGGATCCATTTCCTGTCAGGCTGAACTTTGCCGGTAAGCAAAGACCCGCTTTTTCAGGCTTTGCGGAATAGCCGGCAGCGTTAAACCCAGACAGGAGACGGCCCTTACGGGCAAAAGCAGTCTTAAAAGATAAAGCTCCCTTTAGCAGGAACCCGCCTATGAATCCCTGCCAAAAAGGAGCCTTTTATATTTTCGGCGGCATCACCTGTCACCGCCACATATCCACTTCTTTTTCCCCCAGAACCACATCCACCTGGGCTTTTATATTCTCTTCCGTAACAGGCACATAGCCGGTTATGGGCGTACTGCCCCGCTCCTGCCTTGCCCTGGCCATGAGAAACTCCCATCTCTCCCGATCCTCTTCCTCTTCATTGACGTAGTAGCGGGGGATGCCGTCCTCATCGCTCTCCATGGTAAACGTCCAGGCATTCTCAAACATGGTAGTGTCATACTTCATCTGGAACAGCCTCATATCTCCGCTGGCCTCCGTTATCTCCAGCCAGACCTCCTCCCCTTCCGGGTCCAGGTAAAGGGTACTCTTGGTGCCCTGGTCCGCGTCGGACTCTGCCGCCAGCTGAAATTTCGCCGTCTCCGGATCCCACACCGCAATCTTTACAATGCTCTCCGGCTCCCCGTTCCCTGCCGCAACCACCACGTCCCTGTATCCGTCCCCATTTAAGTCGGTCATAAGAAAATACTGCTGTCCCTGGAAAGCCGCAGCCTTTTTTCCCTTGGAAGTATTCTTAAGCTTAAGCTCCGACCTTGCGGCTTTGCGGTATTTGTCATACCCGTCCACTCCGGTTCCGTCAGGACCTACATACCGGTCATTGGCAGAAAACGTATTAAAAGCCATGGCGCCGTCAGGGCCCATGTAGTACTTCTTGCCGTCGTCCTTGTTGGTCACCCATCCGGTCTTCATATAGCCCTTGGAATCCAGGTAGTAGACCTTGCCTTCCACTTCAATCCATTCGTCCTTGGCCGGGTCGTCAGGGGCATACATATACATCCAGTTCTTCCCGTTCTCCGACATGGCCCAGTCGTCGGCCTGCACTGTCATGGCGCCCGCCCCGGCGATCATAAGACCGCAGAGGACTCCTGCCAGCTGTCGTTTCATAGTCAGCTCCTCCTCTCCCAGATTTCCAGACTCTGCCGGAAAAACTATGGCTGCAAATCCTACTGCGCTTCCCCTCTGCGCCTGGCATCATCAAAGCGCTCCATCAGTTTATCAATAACATGAACCAGATTGCCGATCTCAGGCTTGGTCAGCTGCTCGTCAGCTCCCAGCTGCTCTCCCTTGATTCTCATCTGGTCGTCGATCAAAGAGGAGAAAATAATTACGGGAAGATGCTTCAGCCTTGGGTCGTCCTTTACCAGCTTGGTCAGCCGGTGTCCGTCCATCTCAGGCATCTCAATATCCGTGACAATCAGGTTCACCTTGTCAAAGAGATCGGAATCATGGCGGATGGATTTGAGATAATTCCACGCCTCCTGGCCGTTGTTAAAGTTGGTCACATTGGTAAACCCGGCCCGCTCCAAAGAATCATCAATCATCTTCTGCAGAAGGATGGAGTCCTCGGCAATGATGAGAGGCTTGTCGCACAGCATCCTGTCGCCCATCTGCTCCACCTCGGAGATCTGGATGGAAGTCTCCGGGGCAATCTCAGCAACAATAGCCTCAAAGTCGAGGATCGTAACCAGCTCACCGGCACACTGGGCGATACCTGTGGCCACGCCCTCCTCCCCGTGGGTCAATGTCTTATCCGGCTTCTGGATATCTTTCCAGGAAATACGGCTGATGCCCTCAATACTCTGAACCCTGAACGCCACTGTCATCTTGTTAAAATTGGTCACAATAAACAGATCCCTGGCCTCGTGCTCCAAATATTCTCCGGTCAGATAATAGCCCAGGTCTATAACCGTGATCAGAAGATCCCTGGGTTTAAAAATACCTTCCACCGCCGGGTGGGCGTGGGGCATAGCCTTTACCTTGGCTGCCATCATAATCTCTTTTACCTTGGCCACATTGATCCCGTAGAACTCTCCCTGGATGGTAAACTTCATAATCTCAATCTCATTGGTCCCCGATTCCAGAAGGATTCCCTCTTTTTCTTTCTCCACTTTTATCTTCTCCTCTCTAGAGATGCTTTTCCGGCTTTCCAACCGTGCGGATGATCACGTCGCCGTTTGAAACATCAATCAACATTGTTCTCGCGTAGCTGCCGCCTGTATCCTCGGCCACAATGCGCAGCCGCTCATCCATGAGGACCCGTTTTACCATAGCCGCGTTTCTCTGGCCGATATTGCCGAAGTCCGAATTGCTGCTTCCCTTCATCTCGAACATCTTGGCCCCTCCGGCTATTTTTACAATCGTCCTGTTCTTCATCATGCCGAAAGCCGTAAGTTTGCGCACCGTCTCCCGGATTCCGCTGTCGGCATATTTAAATACCTTCGGGTCGTTGGGATCCACCCGCGCCGGAAGCATAATATGCAGAAGAGCCCCCAGCTTGATGAGAGGATCGTAGAACGTTATTCCAATACACGACCCCAGAGCATATGTAATAACACGGCTGTCCCCCCTGGCAAACTTCATGTCACCGATACCTACTTTTATCTCCTTTTCAGCCATTGTTATGAAACCCCTAATTTCTCTAAGATACCGTTAAGCGACTCGATATCGGGAAGCATTAACAGTCCGTCGGAAAGCTTTTTGCCATCCATAATAAACTCTGCGTTGATATACATCAGCTTATCTGTCACATACCCGTACTCGGCAATGGGAACCGTCAGGACGCCGCCTAACATATTCACTGTAGAGCTGGGAACCGACAGATCGATCTCCACACCCACCAGCTGGGTAAACGCATTTACATAGGAGCAGATAATGATGTTGCCGATCTCCTCCAGGGCCGAGTAAGCCAGTTCATCCAGCTCCTCAAAGGATTCGAACCGATTCCCGATAAGCTTCTCCAAAACGGCGTTGGCCAAATCAAGCTTAAAGACAAACAGCATCAGGCCGTTCACTTCATTGGACATCCTCACAAGAGTGGCCGTCACCAGCTCCTCCATCTGTCCCATCTTGTCTACGGTCTCCTCATAGCCCAGGATACTGACTTCCGGAATGCTGATCCGGATCTCCTTCTGAAGCAGCTTAGACAGGGCCGTGGCAGCATGGCTGGTGCCGATGCTGCTGATTTCTTTCATAACATCCAGATCCTGAAGATTCATATCTTCATATTTTTTCAGTCTCATACTCACCTCATATCCTCGCAGTCACTCTGCGGCTATCCTCTCAGGGTGTTAATTGTGGTTTCGATTTCGTCCGACGTGGTTACCATCTTTAGGGCATAACTGTAAGCCCTCTGGCATTCGATCATCCTCACCATCTCTTTGGCCAAATCCGTTCCCGACCTCTCCAGGACACCGCTCTGAATATTAGGCGACTCCACCAGCACGGGAGCCATGTTCTCCGGAGCCGCGTACTCGTTGGCCCCGACGCTCACAAGCCGGCTGGGATTGGAAAAGGTATAGATGCTCAGCCTGGGGCTGTCGTCCTCCTCGTCCTCGTCGTACTCCTCTTCCTCTTCTTCCTCCGGCTCATAGTCCTCCTCCAGCATCTCAAGCATATGCTCGATATCCGGCACATCCGCCTTCAAAGGCTCCCCGTTCTGGTCAAGCACAAGCTTTCCCCCGTCCGTCATCAGATAGTAGCCGTCCTCCATCTGGGACCGGTAAAAATGGCCGCCTCTGGTGTATGTAATCTCCTGAGTCACAGGATCCCGAAGCATGAAAAAAGCGTTCTCGTCCATAATGGCGAAATCAATGGCGCTGTTGGTAGGCGTAAGGGCCTCCACGCCGAACCGGCTGTAAGTCCTCTGCATTCTGACGCCGTTGCCCGCCATAAGTTCCGTCACCGCGTTCTCAGAGTCGTTTAAATTGTAGTTTAACAGATCCGTAAAAGCAGCCGTCTTAGGCTTGAACCCTTCGTTGTTGATGTTGGCCAGATTGTTGGCGATGACGCCCATCTTTGCCATGCAGGTTCCGGCGCCCAAAGCACCGGTATAAAATGATTGATACATATCTGCCTGTTTCCTCCCTTACAATCTTCCCACATCCGTTACGGCCTTGCTCATTACCTGGTCGTACATCTTTAACACCTGAGCCGCACTCTGCAGTGCCCTCTGGGACGTCATCATGGCTGTCATCTCCTCCACCATGTCCACATTGGATTTCTCCAGGGACTGCCACAGAATGGACGGCATCTCCTGCTCCTGAGGCGCCTGAGCCGTGGAGAACAGCCCGTAATCCTCCTTGTGAAGCTGCTCATAGTCCTCAAAATCCACGATCCGCAGCGTGCCCAGTATCTCCGGCTCCACCGTCTCGTCCTCATCGTATCCGCCTTCATCGTCATCCTCGTCCGTCCCCACGGCCTTTGGCCGGACAGAGATAACACCCTGATTGCTCACGCCGAAATCCTCGCTGGTGATAGCGATGGGGCCTTCCTTCCCAAGAACCCTTCCCGCGCCGTTTAACACCAGATATCCCTCGTCATCCACGGAAAAGGATCCGTTTCTCGTATAGCGGACTCCCTGGGGGGTATCGATACAGAAGAAGCCGTTGCCCGTCAGGGCAAAATCCAGAGTCCCCTCCGTCATGTCGTAGCTTCCCTGCTCATAGCTTACGTAGGTCCTGTCGGCAGTCCGAATCTTGGAGGTAGTGGCTATAGGCTCCGGATTGTCCTTGTAGCGGCGGCCGGTCCTGTAAAGCATCTCCTCCTGAAACGTGGTGCTCACCATCTTATCCCTCTTATAGCCCGGAGTCTGGATATTGACCATATTGTTGCTGATTACATTTAAATTCCTGCTCTGGGTCAGCATCCCCGAAGTCAGGTTGTAAAATCCCTGGTACATCTCCATCTCCTCCTTTCTTAATCTATCGATATTCGCTCATATACGTCTTCAGTTTCCGGATCGCCGCACTGTGAATCTGGGAAACCCTGGGTTCACTGACCCCCAGGACCTGGGCGATCTGCCCCATATTAAGCTCTTCCATATAATACAGGGAAATAACCATCTGCTCCTTCTCTTTCAGACTCTTTATGGCCTCCGCCAGAACCTGGCGGGACTCTACCTTCAAAAAAGCCTTCTCCGGCTGGGAATCCGCATCGCCGCTGGAAAGCTGCAGAGACTGATGCTCCCCCTCATCGTCGGTTATCATGTCAAGAGAAAGCACATTCATCATAACGCTCATACGCTGAAGCTTTCGGTACTTCCGGATATCCATCCCCAGAGCACCGGCCACTTCCTCGTCCGTGGGCGGCCGCCCCAGACTCCGTCCAAGAGAGACCTGCAAATCTTCTATGGCCTTTACCTGCTTTCTGAAATCCCGGGGCATCCAGTCGTTCTTGCGCACCAGGTCGATAATCATCCCCCGGATACGCCTTGATATAAATGTCTCAAACTTATTATCTCGCTCCGGGTCATATCTGTCAATACCTTTCATGATGGCGATCACACCCTCATTGATGATGTCCTCCATCTGAAGGGAGCCGGTATAGACATTGCGCATCTGGGACGCAATGGCCTTTACAATGTAAAGATACCTGAGCACCAGAGCCTGCTTGATCTCAAGCCTTCCCTCGGTGCGGTACATCTCCAGAAGCTCTTCGTTGGTCTTCTCTTCTAAATAATCTGTCTGAACCATTCTGCATCAATCCTTTTTATGGCGGTTAAGCTCCCACTCTCCCTCTGCTCTCCAGCGTCAGGCTGCCGATGGACTGGATCTGCACATTGTTGGAGATCTCGTTAAACGACAGGACTCTTACATTGGGGTAGAACTGGTCAATCAGCCGGTAAAAATGCACTCTCATAACCTGGGAGGTCAATACCACAGGACTCTGGGAAAGGCTGTTGAATTTCTTCAGCTGACCGGTCAGCTGGTTGATCACGCTCTGGAGCACATCGGGGCTTAACGCCAGGTAATATCCCCGCTCCCCCTTTGACAGACAGCCCACCATGGTCCGCTCCAGCTCTGAATCCAGAGTGATAACCTTCATGCTGCCGTCCTCGCAGTACATACGGGTAATGGTGCGCTTTAAAGCTGTTCGGATATTTTCAATCAGACCGTCCACATCCTTGACCGGAAGGCCCGTATCCGACACGGTCTCAAGGACCGTCTCTATAATCGTCTCCAGATCCTTAATAGGCACGCCTTCTTTTAAAAGGCTGGTAAGGATCTTCTGAAGCATACTGTAGGAAATAAAGTTTGGAAACGCCTCCTCTACAAGCTCCGGCGAAGTCTTTTTTATGTTCTCCACCAGATGAATCACTTCCTGTCTGGTAATCAGCTCATGGGCATGCTGCTTTACCACCTCGGACAGGTGGGTTACCAGCACGGAAAGAGGGTCAATAACCGTGTACCCGTAAATCTCTGCCATCTCCCGGTGCTCCGGCCGTATCCACCGGCTGGGAATGCCGTAGGCAGGCTCAATGGTCTCGATACCGTCAATCTCCACCTCCGGGTTCTCCGGTTCCAGCGCCAGGAAATAGTCAATGAGAAGCTCTCCCTTGGCCACTTCCTCGCCCTTAATCTTGATACAGTACTGGTTGGTGTTAAGCCCCGAGCTGTCCCTTAAGCGGATAGAGGGGATTACAAATCCCATATCCTGGGCATACTGTCTTCGGAATATGATAATACGGTTGATCAGCCGTCCGCCTACAGATTCGTCCACCAGAGGAATCAGGCTGTAGCCGAACTCCATCTCAATGGCCTCCACCGACAGCAGGCTGTAAACATTGTTCACATCCTTGTAGAACTCTTCCTCGCTGACAGGCTTGGGCGCTTCCTCCTCCCTGCCTGAATCCTCGTCGGAAGGATACCCTCTCAGAGTGGTGCTTCCCGGAGCGCCTATGCCTCCCCCTGCCAGGGCAAGCTGAGGTTCCCGCTCCATCCGCCTGTAAAGGTAAAACCCTCCTGCCACAAGGCCTACGGAGACAATCGCCAGCTGAGGCACCGGCATTCCCGGTATCACCGACAGCACCGCGATGACGATGCCGCTTATCATAATGGCAACCGGCTGGGCCATAAACTGTTTGGATATATCCTCGTTAAGACTTCCCTCGGACACGGCTCTGGTAACGATCATACCTGTGGCCACAGAGATCAGAAGAGCCGGAATCTGTCCCACCAGGCCGTCGCCTACCGTCGCGATGGAATAGGTATTCAAAACAGTGCCGATAGATTCCCCTGATTGGATAATACCGATAATACTTCCGCCGATCAGGTTGATGGCCGTGGTAATCAGGGACATAACCGAGTCGCCCTTTACAATCTTGGTGGCACCATCCATGGATCCGTAGAAATCAGCTTCCCTCTGGATCTTTTCCCGGCGCACCTTGGCTTCCTGCTCGTCAATAAGGCCTGAGTTCAGATCCGCGTCAATGGCCATCTGTTTACCCGGCATGGCATCCAGGGTAAATCTGGCCGCAACCTCGGACACACGCTCCGCGCCCTTGGTGATAACAAGGAACTGCATCAATACGATGATCATGTAGATAACGATACCCACAACCACGTTGCCCTGAAGGATGAAATCACCGAAGGCCTTGATGATCTTACCCGAGGAACCGCCGCTGGTCAGAATGTTCCTTGTGGTGGAAACATTGATGCCCAGACGGAACAGGGTGGTGATCAGAAGGAGGGACGGGAATATGGAAAATTCCAGCGCATCCTTGATAGTCATGGTTATGATCAGGATCATCAGGGACAGGGACATGTTGATAATAATGGCCACGTCCACCATCGCCTCCGGAAGCGGTATGATCAATAACAGAATAATTGTCAGTACAAACAGTACTATGGAATAGCTCAGCAACTTTTTCATGTAAAAAACTCCATTCATCTATCACTTAGCGGAACATGTCTTCCCGGTGGTTCACTCTGTAGATGTATACCAGAAGCTCTGCCACTGCCCCGTAAAATTCTGCCGGGATCTCCCGGTCCACCTCACAGGACGCGTACAGCGCTCTGGCAAGGGGTTTATTCTCTGTAATAAACACTCCGTTCTCCTCGCCCACCTTCACAATACGCAGGGCAAGATGATCCTGGCCCTTGGCCAAAACCATAGGCGCCCCCATCTTATCCGGGTCGTATTTTAATGCAACCGCAAAGTGGGTGGGGTTCCTTACGATGACATCCGCCTCGGGAACCTGCTGCATCATGCGGGCCATGGCCATCTGGCGCTGGATCCTGCGGATCCTTCCCTTGATCTCCGGGTTCCCCTCGGTATTCTTGTACTCTTCTTTTACTTCCTGCTTGGTCATCTTAAGGTTATTCTTGTGATCCCATCTCTGATAGAGGAAATCAAAAAATGCAACGACGGCAAAGGCAATGGACACCTTTACCACCAGATCTAACACCAGTTCCAGCATATGCCCTGCGGATGCGTACAGATTCATATCGATCATGCGGGATATCTGGATCAGGTCATCCTTTAATAGATTATACAACAAAGCCAGCAACAGTGCAATCTTTATCAGATTCTTGGCCAGATCTACCAGCTTTTTTATGCCGAACATTTTTTTGATTCCGTTGATGGGATTCATTTTGCTGAGTTTGGGCTTTAAAAGCTGAAAGCTGACATTAAACCGGGTCTGAACCCCATGTCCCAGGATTCCCAGAATCATGGAGACAAGCAGCACCGGCAGGGCGGACTTGATCACGGCAATGCTCATGTAAATATAGATATTGGGTGAAGCGTTAAGGGGAGAATCGGCGGCTACCAGGGAAAAGAAATGGATGGTGCAGTCTCTTGCCGTTTCGCAGATAAGAGGAAGCATCATCTTGAGCATATAGAATACGCCCAGCAGCATGACGATTGTAACCACGTCCTTGCTCTGAAAGACATTACCTTCCTTCCGGGCATCTCTCAGTCGTTTCCCGGTTGGCTGTTCGGTCTTTTCCTGTCCGTTAGACTCCGCCAAGTTCACCACTCCCTTCTGTATTCCGGAATATCAATCACCCCATCAGGGCAATCAGCCTCTCCATATAAATAAACATATCATCAAGAATCATGTACAGCCGATCCGACATGGGGCTGAACATATACACAAGCATCATCAGTCCTACCATGATTTTAAGCTGGAAATTTACGGCAAACACATTGATCTGGGGAATCATCCGCATCAGGATCCCCACCGCCGCCTCGGTCACCATCTCCATGGCTATAATGGGAAATGCAAACTGCAGCCCTGTGACAATGTTGGTTTTAAATATCTCCAGCATCATCTGGGAGACCTGGGGGCCGAATTCCACCTGACCGAAGGGAATTAGGCGGGCCGACGCAAAAATCAGCCCCAGGAAACGCACATGGCCGTCTCCTGCCAAAAACAAAAGAAACAAAAATGCGTAAAATAAACCGGACGAAACGGTCATCTGCGTGCTGGTGGTCGGATCATAGACCTGGGCCATGGAAAGCCCCATGGTGTGATCCATGATTGACGAGGCAAACCGGATGATCATGAAAAAAAGTTCCATGGAAAATCCCAGAACGAATCCGATAAAAAGCTCCTTTACCAGCATTACCCCGTATTCCAGCATCGTGGCAGGCTGATGCTCCAGGACTCCTCCCACGCCCATATACATCATAAGGGTCAGCATAAAAATAAACGCTCCCTTGTAGGCATTGGGGATGTTGGTCCTTCCCAGAACCGGATTAAACATCACGGCTCCGCTCATCCGCATGAAAACCAGCGCAAACAAAATAAACATAAGGCTAACTCCCTACCATCCAGGCCAGCACCTGGCGGAAAAAGTCCTGCAGCGTGCTCAGCATGGTACTTCCCAAAAGCCCCATTACAATGAGGATGGACAGGAATTTGGGAACAAACGTCATGGTCTGCTCGTTGATCTGGGTGGCTGCCTGAAAAATGGCGATCACCACACCCACCACCATACTCACCAGCAGAAAAGGCATGGTCAGCTTTACTGCCGTCTGGAAAGTCTGGTACATTATATCAAGAATCTGCAGCTCAGTCACAGGTCATTTCTCCTTCTTCCATGTCAGTGGAAACTCTGTACAATGCTGGAAAACAGAAGCTCCCACCCGTCAACCGTCACAAACAAAAGAAGCTTGAAAGGCATGGAAATCATGGCAGGAGGCAGCATTACCATACCCATGGACATCAGCGTGGTGGACACGATGACATCCACCAGAAGAAACGGAAGATAGATCAAAAAGCCTGCCGTAAATCCCCGTTTCAGCTCGCTGGCCATAAAAGAGGGCACAATGACCGTCAGGGGATAGTCGATAGCCTGCTCCTCCTGAGGCGTGTTGGACATCCTGACAAAATTGTCCAGTGTGCTTTTGTAAGTGTTCCGCACCATAAACTCCTTCAGGGGCACGATGGCCCGCTCCACGGCTTCTTCCTGAGTAATCTCCTCCTGGATGTACGGCTGATATGCCTCCTGATTAATCCTCTCAATCACCGGGTTCATGATAAACAGCGTCAAAAACAGCGTAATACCCACAAGCACCATATTGGGCGGCGTCTGCTGGACGCCCATTGCGTTCCTGGTAAAGGATAAAATGATGATGGTCCTGGTAAACGAGGTCATCATGATCACAATGGACGGAATCAGGGCTGCAAAGGTAAGCAGCATTAAAATATCCAGTGTGGGAACGCTTCCGCCGTTTAGCTGGGTCAGAAGGTCGCTCATTTGTCTTCCTCCTTCTCTTTCTGACGGGATGCCATATATTTATCCAGGACATCACGGAAAGGAAGCTGGGTCAAAGGCTCCGGCTTAGATGGTTCTGCCGCCTGAAACTCACCTTCCACTTCCGCCAGCATCTGCACGCCGGCCTGGCTGACTCCTATCAGATAATTGGTTTCTCCTGCCTTTAAAAGAAGGAGCTTCTGGTTTTGGCCAATCTGGATCTGTTCGATAACCTGAAGATTGCCCGTTCCGCTCCCTCTCACCCACTGCTTTGCCAGCAGACGGCTGCACCAATATGCCAGCAGCAGTACAGACGCCGCGGTCAGTACTGCGCGGAACAATGTCAGGCCTTCCATTTTACAGGCTTTCCGGGTTTAATTCCCTGGTGACAATCTCTGTAATACGGATGCCAAAGTTATCCTCAACAACAACGATATCGCCTTTTGCGATACACTGGCCGTTGACAAACAAATCCACCTGCTCGCCGGCCATCTTATCTAAAACTACCAGGGTACCCTGGGTAAATTCCAAAATATCCCGCACCAGCCTCTTGGTCCTTCCGATCTCAACGGAAATCTCAAGGGGAACCTTCATAAGCATCTCCTGGTTCGTCTTATCTTCTTCTCCTAATCCTGCCTCGTCCTGAATCTGGCTGGAAGCAAGGGGACGGATAATCGAACCGCCGGATGACGTGTTCTGGGAAGGCGCTGCCTCCGCAGGTTTTGAGGATGCTTTCATCATCTCCATCATCTGCATCTGGGTCTGCTGCATCTGAGTAAAGAGCTGAAGCATCATGGGATCCATACCCATGGGAGGGTAGGGATAGTAAGGCTGTCCCGGCTGCTGTGCCATACCGGGCTGCATCTGAGGCACTGCCCCCGGTGCAGGCTGAGGTGCCGGTGCGCTGCCGGGCGCTCCTCCAAGCATGGCGTTGATCTCGTCCTGGGACATGGTTCCGCCGCCGGAAGACGTTTGCGCCGGCGCACTGCCGGACGTTCCCGCAAGCATGGCGTTAATCTCGTCCTGGGACATGGTTCCGCCGCCGGAAGATGGCTGCGCCGGTGCATCCCCGGACGCTCCCGCAAGCATGGCGTTGATCTCGTCCTGGGACATGGTTCCGCCGCCGGAAGATGGCTCGGGCGCCGGCGCAGCCGGAATCCCCGGAAGCCCTGCAAGCATGGCATTGATCTCGTCCTGGGACATGGTTCCGCCGCCGGAAGATGGCTCAGGCGCCGGCGCAGCCGCGGGAGCCGGTGCCGGCTCTGCTGCAGGCGCAGCAGCCGCAAAGCTGGCCTCAAAGGGCGCCAGAAGACGTTTCGTCAGGCTGATGGACATGATGTTCATAAACTCGCTGTTCATCTTCCCTTCGATCTCAAGGCGGAAGCGGACTACCACCATGCCGTCTTTTTCAGGAAAATATTTTACTTTAAAATCCTCGGGATCCCCGATATCAAAGGATTTCGGGGTGGATATATTTACAATGGTACCTAAAAACTCGGACAGAGCCGTTGCGGATGCCCCCATCATCTGGTTCATAACCTCGCAGATGGCACTGATGTGGATCTCGTCCAGCTCAAAATCCATCTCTGCCGGATCTTCACCCAGAAGCGTCCCCACGATTATCCCCACATCCTCGCGGCGGAACATCATAATATTCTTGCCGTCCAGCCCTTCCACATAGGCAATCTCCACACCGATAGCCGGTTCCAGCCGCCTGAACTCGAACTCATCCCTGGTCAGCACGGAAACCACCGGCGTAGTGATATTTACCATAGTGCCAAGCATCGTGGAAACTGCCGTGGCTGAGGCGCCGAGACTGATGTTCATTATTTCGCCTATGGCGTCCAGTTCCATTTCATTAAAGCTGCTAGCGCCCATTTTTCAATCTCCTTTATCTATTTATTCGTTAGCACGGAAATTATTTGCCAATCTCCAGTGCTTTCTGCGCCATCAGCTTCATTGCGTTTA
Organism: Hungatella sp.; assembly: GCA_022798105.1. GTDB lineage: Bacteria > Bacillota > Clostridia > Lachnospirales > Lachnospiraceae > UBA3402. The sequence continues at coordinate 17,401 of JAAWLV010000009.1, read as the reverse complement.
AAGCCGTAACGTTTGCCTCATAAGACCTGGTGGCAGACATGCTGTCAACCGTCTCCTTGAGCAGATCCACATTGGGCATGGTAACAAAACCATTTTCATCCGCATCGGGATGATTGGGGTTATACACCTGCTTCATCTCCCTGTCGTCCTCAACAATCGCCGCTACGCGGACTCCTGCGGGACTGCTGGTAAATCCCTTCCCCTTAAGGGCGTTTCTCATTGCCTCCCGGAACGAATCCGAACCGTAACTCTCAAACACCACGTCTTTCCTTCGGTAAGCGCCGCCTCCCTCGGTTCTGGTGGTGTCGATATTGGTTATGTTCTCCGCAGCGATGTCCATTCGCATACGCTGGGCGCTCATACCGGACGCACTGATATCAAACGAACTTAAAAAAGCCATCTCTATCCCTCCTGCCCGGTATTAGTTGCCTAAAATAGTATTAACGGTCTGAACAATCCTGTCTGCGTTAAACGGTTTTACGATGAAATCCCTTGCGCCGGATTTGATTGCATCCACAACCATTCCCTCCTGGCCCATGGCAGTACACATAACGATCTTTGCATCGGGATGGGCTTCCCTGATCTTCTTAAGGGCCTGAAGTCCGTCCATGTTGGGCATTGTAATGTCCATGATTACCATATCCGGCTTCTCTTCCTCGTACTTCTTAACAGCCTCCGCACCATCCTGCGCCTCCACAAAGTTATCATATCCGCTTTTTGTCAAAGCATTCTTAACCATCATCCTCATAAACGCGGCATCATCAACCAACATAATCTTAGCCATTGTTAATCCCTCTCTTTTCTAAAAACATATTTTTATTTTCTTCATTTATATTGATGCAGCTTCCTGCCATCATACATCGCCAACTCCTGCCTGGGACAGGTTCCCTTCCAGCTCTGCCTCCTCTTCCTCCTCATAGAGGCGCCGGTTAATCCGGATGGCCACATTTTTCTTGTATACGCCCATCTTGCCTGTAAACCAGGGCTGTTTCCCGACAAACAGCTTCACATCCTTATCCTTGCCTTTATCCATGTCGATCACATCGCCTACCTTCAGGTGGTAGATATCGCTCAGGTCAAGGAATACGGTGCCGAGCTGGCCGGTAACAGGAAGCTGGGACTGACGGATATTGTCAAGGATAGTTTCCCTGTTATCTTCAAAGGCATACCCTCTGGCAATATGCTTGCGGCTGTCAATCACCTGGAAAATATTTTCAAGCAGCGTTCCCGGAAGGCATATCTTGATCCGCTCCACCGCAAGGCCTGTCACATCCACATTGAGATGGACAATGACCACCGTCTCGTCAAGGCCCACATCCTGAATCATGCTGGGATTGTCTTCCATCCTCTGGGCCTTAAACTCCAGATTTATATAGTTGGAGAAGCCATCCCTTAAAGCCTGGATCAGGTAGGATAAAACCCTCTTGTACAGGGCGATCTCCACATCGGAATACCGGTATCCGTCCTTCACCTTCACCACTTCCTCACCGCCGCCCAGCATCCGCTCAATGAGCGTGATCACCATACCGGGAGTCACATACATCATCAGGGGGACTAAATTCTTGGCATGATCCGGAATGATTGTCTCCACCAGAGTAACCATATCATTTTCGTTAAGAGAGTTTACATACTCATAGTAACGCCGCTCCTGAACTTCCATGACCGTAATGTCAGTCATAACCCGGAATACGCCGTTGACCTGGGATGTAATGATCCGCGCATAATTTTCAAATACGCTTGAGAGGATCTTCATCTTGTCTTTTGTAAACTTCCTGGGGCTGTAAAAGTCGTATTTGTTGTACTTAACCTGTTCTGTCTCTGCTTTCTTCTTCTCCTCCACAGGGGCGCTGCTTGTACTGGCCGCCGGTTCCGGCGAAGAAGTCTGCATGGACTTTAAAAGCGCATCTATCTGACTTTGGGATAATACGTCTGCCATCTTTTAAATCCACCTCTTCTCACATTTTATTCAGCCGGAACATTCATGGAAGCCTGGCCTTCTATACCGGCTTCCGCCTCCGGGGCCTGCACTGCGCCGTCCGGTGAAACACTCTCTTCGGGAACCATGCTGGCAGCTCCCTCCATATTTCCCTCACCGACGGTAGAGAAACCGTCCGACGGTGCTTCTTCACCGGTAATGGTCACTGCGCCCTCGTCTAATCGGCTATAATACTCGTCGTAGTAATCGTTCATGGACTTGATATCTGCCCCCGCGTCCACGATCAAAAACTCCACACGTCTGTTCTTTGCTCTTCCCTCGCTCGTATCGTTGGTATCCACCGACCGGTACTGGCCGTAGCTGATCCCCACCAGCTTGCTTGGGTCGATAATGTTCTTGTTTTGAATATAAGCTGCCACCTCCGCGGAACGCATGGCGGAAAGAAGCCTATCCGTCCGGGGATTGTTCTGCCTGGTAGGATCCGCCTGGGCAGTATGGCCCATGATCTCGATCTGAGAGATCTTATCCACCTCAGGGGCAATGATGTCGCAGAATATATCCAGGATCTCGATAGCCTCATTGGTGAGCACCGAGCTGTCGCCGTTAAAAAACGCGTGGTTTTCAAAAACGACAAAGGTATATCCATCCCCTTCGGATACGGACACGCCTTCCACGCCGCTTTCGTTCAGTTTTTCCACCAGGGTAAGCCACAGCTCATCCAGATTCTCCGGAAGTTCTGTCTCTGTCTGCAGATTGCCGGAGACATCAAATTCTCCCTCTGATATCTCCTCATTGATTGCCACTTGCTCCACATCCCCCGAGTTGGGGAAAATACTCTTTACAAACATCTCCCACTTCTGCTGGTTAATGTCGGACATGGAATACAGCATTACGAAAAAGCACAAAAGCAGTGTAACCATGTCCCCGTATGTATCCATCCAGCTTCCGCAGTCCTCACCGCCTCCGCCTGGTTTTTTCCTTGCCATCAGCCCTCACCTCCGCCGCTCTTTGCCGCTTTCAGAAGAAGCTTCTTCTGCTGAGACTGTTTCATGCAGGATAAAAGCTGCTCCCTGAGCATCTGCGGGTTTACACCCGCCTGGATAGCCATAACGCCTTCCACGATGGTTGCACAGTAAAGCTCCTCCTCCGCCTGGCGTACTCTCAGCTTCTTGGCAATGGGCTGGAAGATAATGTTGGCAAATGCACTGCCGTAAAAGGTAGTAATCAGAGCCACGGACATATCCTGTCCTAAGTTGCTGGCGCCGCCGCCGTCCCCAAGGTTCATGCCCTTCAGCATGTTGATAAGACCAACCAGTGTACCGATCATACCGAAAGCAGGCGCATAGGCGGAACCTTTCTCATAGATACCGGCTCCCTCGTCATGTCTGGCAGCCATGTCGTCCAGCTCTTTCTCCAGCATCTCCCGGACTTTGTCCGGGTCATTGGCATCCACGATCTTTAAAACGCTCTGTTTGAAAAACGGATCTTTGATCTCCTCCGCCTTCTCCTCCAGAGCCAGAAGACCGCTCTGCCTGGCAAGCATGGCAAGATCCACCATCTGATCCACCAGCTTGGGTACGTTGTACTTTCCTCCGCGGAAACATATGAGAATATGCTTTGGCACATCCTTCAGAATACGGAACGGATAGCTTGCAATCAGTGCGGCTATGGCGCCGCCCAGAACGATAGCCAAGCTCTGCGGATCCCAGAAGTTACCCAGTTTTTCAAAACCAATTCCCCAAACGATCAATGCTGCGGCCATCACCCAGCCTATAAGCGTTGATATATCCATTGTTTTCTCCTCCTAAATTGCTTGTACGCTTATTTTATCCTTGTTCTTCCAGGGGCCCGGAAGTTTTTAGAAATGCCCTGATCTGCTCTATAACCGAATCTGCGGAATCCTTTACAAGGAAATAATAGCCATTCATCATCTTGATCTTGGTCTCGGGTATTGATTCCATGGACTCAATCTGAAAAATATTCAAATACAGCACTTCACCGCTTAACCGTGTTACCTTTATCATTCTCTTTCCTCCAGTGGGTTTTTCCTGGCTTACTCCGCTTTGGGAGGAGAGGCCGTAGCGCTCACGGTTCCTCTCCCCGCTTATTCTCTCCCGGCGAGCCTGCCGGGCTCTGTCCATAATCTTCTGGTCATTATTGTTTTTATGCCATCTCATATTTTGTTACCGCTTTATTCTACAGGGTGTGTATCAGCTGACCATTACCGCTTCATGGAAACCAGATCCTGAAGCATCTCGTCACTGACTGTGATCATCTTTGAGTTGGCCTGGAAGCCTCTGTGGGTGGTGATCATGTCTGCGAATTCCTTGGCAAGGTCTACGTTGGAAGCTTCGATGAAGCCGCCCATGAGGGTTGCGGTGCCTGCCTCGCCAGGAGCAGCCCCAACGGCAAGACCTGTGTTATCAGTCTTATTTACCGTGTAGTAATTGCCGCCGGACTTGGTTACACCGTTAGGGTTCTGGAAAGTCGCAATACCTACCCTTCCCAATGTAACCGTTTTGCTGTCTGTTGTACCAGCAGTAGGGTCTGTCACAAACTTAACAGTTGCAGTAATAACCCCTGCATTATTAATCTCTATGGTTATTGACTGAGAAGCTTTATCCTCACCGTCATCATCGTTAATCGTAGGAACTCCTTTATCATCAACCAATGGTACACGTAACGCTTTCAGGTCTGTTTCGTACGTTATCACACCGTCCTTCTCGCTCTCCCAGCGGAATCCATATACAAAGTTCCCGTTAGCGTCAGTAACGTAACCATTATTATCTAACTTAAACTGCCCTACTCTGGTAAATTCAAACCCGGCCCCTTTAATATCGGCACTGGTATTCGGCACTGTTGTTTTTGTAGGTTTTGTTATAAAAAACCCTTCCCCGTCAATACTTGCATTAAATCCCCCTACATAGGACGGAGTGCTGGCTGTCATATCCATACCGATGCTTCCCATCAGAGTACCGTAACCGTACTGGGCAGCATTGATACCGCCGGAATTAGAACCACCTCCCGTAGATACTGTAGAAGTCTGATACATAGCCTCCTTAAACGTATACGTCTGAGCCTTAAAACCAAATGTGTTAACGTTCGCGATATTATGTCCCACCACATCCATCTTGTTCTGGTGGGACCGAAGCCCTGCTACTGCTGAATCCATTGCTCTTAACATAATTTCGTTTCCTTTCTCCATCCCTCCCCCTGCCGGTCAGGCAGGGGGAAATAACATCCTCACACGAGGTCCTGCTACATCAGGACGGCACTGTCAATATTGGTAAATACCCGTTCCTTCATATCACTCTGGGCCATGGTGGTAACAACCGTGTTGTTGGGAACGTTGACGATAAACACTCCCTGAGCGCCGATAACTGCCACATCCTTCGCGCCTTTTTTCCTGGCACCCTCCACGGCGTGTTCCAGATCGCTCATCAGCTTGTTGTCAACCGATATGCCCCTCTCATTCATTCGCTTTGCGGCATGTTTGGAAAAATTCAAGCCAGTCGCCGCCCGCTGCTGGAGAAGCGCCTTGAATCCTGTCTCATTCCCCCCCGTTCCAGGCGTCGCAGTGTTCTGGCCGGGGCTGCCGGATAGTCTTCCCTCAAAGGAACCTAATCCATTTACTCCCATGTTCTTTCCCTCTTTCCGAAAGCCTTTGTGTCAAATTCTTACCTTCTTATGGTGGTGTCCTCCATATCCTCCGGGCTGCGCCAGCTGCTGGTGCTTAAATTCCTGGAATTGGCTGATTTGGAGGCCCTATCCGACCTGTCCGCCTCGTCCACATATCCTGCTATGGGAGGCCCTCCTGCGCTGCTGCTTCTGCCTGCCAGCCTGGATACATTCCGCGTCTTGCTGTCGCCGCTGTCATCTCCGTCGCTGTCCGGATCCGTATCGGTTCCCGAGGACTCTCCTGTCTGATCCTTAAACGGGTTGGGCACACGTCCCATACCTACCAGGTGTACGAGAGAGTACTTCTTATCGTCGCCTTCCAGCTTGATCGTCGGATCGCCTGTGGTGAAATCCACCCACTCCACCTTAGCATATTTTACATCTACCGGCGTCTCTTGTCCATAGGAATTTTTTTCGGTAATCGCCATGGTCACTTCCTGCCCCACCAAACTGGCCGCATAGGTCTGAGTGTTGATTGCCGTGGAATTGGTCATGGCCTCTGTCATGGCAGTCATGGACTGTACCATGGCCATCTGGGTCATCTGAGCCATCAGCTCGCTGTTGTCCATGGGGTTGGTCATATCCTGATTCTGAAGCTGGGTGGCCAGAAGCTGGAAATACCCTGTCATGGTCAGTGTGTTCTTATCATTGGACTCCACGGTGTAGGAACCTGTCTTGTAAGGCGTATTGGTTCCGCTGACCGCACCTATTGTGTTTGCCATATTATCTCCTTCTTTCTCTTACACAAGTCCCAGGCGAAGCTGCTGTGCAAAGGATTCCGCCTCATGCCGGCCCTCTTCCCTGGACGGATGTCTCTCATTGTGTTCCTGCCGTCCTCCCTGGCCGCCCCGGTTCTGATCGGGATTTTCCTCCGGATTCTCCTCCTGAGGAGCCTGGGTGTAAATGATGGTCTCCTGCCCTGTCTTTTCCTCCAGAATACTGGCAATCTCCCCTGCCTTCTGGCTTAAAAGCTCCATGGTTTTCGGGTTGTTAGCTATGATGGAAACCGCTGCCCGCCCTGCCTCATACACCATCTTGATGGTCAGCTTTCCAAGATTTGCCGGTTCCAGTTCCACGACAAGTTCCCGTCCTGTTCCCGGAAGCCGATCTGCCAGAGCTCTTCCCAAATCCTGGGGCAGGCGGCTCTCACTGGTCTTTAAAGGAATTTCCTCAGTCCTCTGAGCCTGCGTCTGAAAGCTCTCTTCCCTCTCCGTTCTGGCCGAGGCTGCGGTGTAGCCTTCCTGGACTTCCGTCTTTTCCTTTGCCTGTGCCGGCTCCTGAGGCTTTACCTCCGTCCGGTTCTCGGAAACCTGAACCGGAGCTTCGGGCGCTTTGGTATCGGCCTGACGGTCTGAAAAACCCTGGAATCCGCCGCCGTCCTTCTGCTCTGCGCCTTTATCCTGGGATCCGTCTGCTTCTTTCTGCTGATACGCCGGTTCCTGGATAATCTCCGGGGCCTGTTTTGCATCCGACCCAGTCTCTGTCCCCGTATCTGTCAAAACCGCCTCCGCAGGGGCTCCGATTTCCGTCTCCACAGGCTCTGTGGCCTTCTGGCCGGTGTCGGTCACCATCCCTGCCATCTGGGCTGCCGTCTGCTGCATCGCCGCCTGTAAAAGAGCGTCCTGGCCTAAAAGCTGTTCTCCGGAAGAAACCGGCTCTTCCTTGGGCTTTTCGGTTCCCGAGTCCTCTTTCTTATTTTCGGGCACTTCCTTCCCCTCGTCTGCGGCCGCCTTGTCGTCCGGCTGCTTCGTGTCGGTTTTATCCGGCTGCACTTCACCCTTCTTTACCTGGAGAAGTTTCATGAATTCGTCTCCTCCCTCAGACGTCTTTGCTGATTGGGTGCGGATTTGGCTTTTCGCCTGAACGGTGCCTGGCATCTTTACTGCCTCCATGTTATCTCCCTCCTTTCTCAAATATAATATCTATAATCAACAGCCTGTAAAACTGTGATTATCCCTTTTATATCCCCGCCCGGGATACCCTGTACTAGCCCCGGTGCTGGTGGCGTATCCGCAGGGATGTGTTGGAAACAAACTCCTCAATAAACATCTCGTCAGCCTTTGCCGCTTCCTTCTGATACTCTTTAAACTTCCTGTCCTTTAGCTTCTCGAACTTGGAGGTGTCCACCTTCGCAGTAATTACCTCCTGCTTTTTCTCCTCCTCCTGCTTCCTCAGAATCTTCAGCCTGGCCTTCTCTTCATCAATCATCTCTTCCATGCGCCCGATGCACATGTCAAACAGCCGGTAGTTCTCTATGGGGGCACCGGCTTCTTTTGTTCTGTCAAATTCACTTTCCATTCCCGTCAATTCCCGATGCAGTCCCTGAATCTCTTCCTGTTTTCGATTTACGTTCTGAATAATCACCGCGTGTTCCGTTTTCAGATTATCCAGAACCTGTGTCTTGTAATCCAGCACTGTCTCAAGCCTGTATTTAAACTGCTTCACTTCTCTTCCTCCGGAATCAGCCCGTTATTGCCTTCATGCGCTCCAGGACCTCCTCATAGCTGAAGCTCTCCTTTATGTCCTGTTTCAAAAAGCCGTTTATGGCATCAATCCTCACGACTGCCTCATCCAGCGCCGGATTGTTTCCCTTCTTGTAAGCTCCGATGGAAATCAAATCCGCGTTCTTCTGGTAGATTCCAAGCAGGTTCCTGAACCGGGAGGCAGTTTTCTGATGTTCCCCGGATACGATCTCCACCATAAGCCTGGAAATGCTGGCCCCGATGTCTATAGCCGGAAAATGATTTTCATTGGCCAGCTGCCGGCTCAGAACGATATGGCCGTCCAAAATACCCCGGACGGTGTCGGATATGGGCTCGTTGGTATCGTCGCCCTCCACAAGGACCGTATAGACCCCCGTGATAGAACCTTTGTCAAAATTGCCGCTTCGCTCCAGAAGCTTGGGGAACTCCGCGTAGATAGAAGGCGTATAGCCTCTTGCAATCGGCGGCTCGCCGATGGCAAGGCCGATCTCCCTCTGGGCCATGGCGTACCTGGTGAGGGAATCCATCATCAGAAGCACGTCGTACCCCTGATCCTTAAAATACTCGGCTATGGTAGTGGCAACCAAAGGGCATTTCATCCTCAGCATAGCCGGCTGGTCGGAGGTGGCCACCACAAGGACCGACCGCCTCATGCCCTCCTCCCCCAGATCCTTCTCGATAAATTCCAGAACCTCGCGGCCTCGCTCGCCTACCAGGGCGATGACGTTGATGTCCGTCTTTACGTTTTTTGCAATCATACCCATCAGGGTACTTTTGCCCACGCCGGATCCGGCGAAAATCCCGATTCTCTGCCCTTTCCCTATGGTGTTAAGGCCGTCGATGGCCTTAACTCCGAACTCCAGCCTCTCTCTGATAGGCGGCCGGTTTAAAGGGTTTATGTAGGGGCTCTGAACCGTATAATATTTTGCGGAACGGAACGGGGGGCCTCCGTCTATAGGCTCTCCCAGGGCATTGATAATCCTGCCCCGCAGAAAATCCCCCACAGGGACCTTCAGCCTGTGGCGGGTATTGCGCACAAAGCTTCCCGACGCAATGCCGCTGGTGGCCTCGTAGGTCATAAGCTGGATCTTGCCGTCCTTAAAACCCACCACCTCCGCAGGCATCTGCCGGTTCTGCTCCTCATTGTAGATCATGACGATATCGCCGATACTGGAACGGCCTCCGGAAGCTTCCATGGACATTCCCACCACATTTTCAATTTTCCCGATATGGCTGACTGTCTCTGATTTGGCAATCAGCTGAGGTATCTTCTCATACATACGGAGCTCCCTGCATCTTTCTTACAACCTTATATTTTCCAGTATATCCTTGATGTTCTCAATTTGTGTATTGACGCTGACATCCACAATCTCCTCCGGCATCTCGATGATGCAGCTGCCCCTGTCTTCCTTATCCATAACAATGAACTTAATATTGTCCGACAAATGGGACAGCTCGTCGATGACCCCGGCATCTGCGGCCATCATCATGTCATAGTCATATTTATCCATATAAATCTTGACCCATGCCGTCTTTTTCAGCTTCTCCGTAGCCGAGATGATCATCTGCTTGATCACCTCGCCGCTGGACTTCAAACTGATGTGAATCACTTTCTCGCCGATGGCGACGGCGCAGTCCTTTAACTCCTCCAGGTAAGTGTGCAGGCAGTTTGCCTTGGCCGTATCCACAGCCTTTAAAGCCCGCTTCATATCCGCCTGGAATTCCAGAAGATTGTCCTCAATACTCTCCCGAAACTCCTTCTCGGCCCGCTGCCTTCCGTCCTGGTAGCCTTCCTCGTAGCCTTCCCTGCGCCCTTCCCGGGCCGCCGTCTCTCTCAGGTCTTTCGCCTCTGCCCGGGCCTCCTCAAGGATCCTTTCGGCCTCTCTTTTAGCCTCCTCCAAAAGCCCGGCGCCTTCTTCCCGCCACTGCTCCAGAAGCGTCTCCCTCTCATCTGCGTCCTCCGGCTCTTCCCTGACAGATTCCGCGTCCTCCGGCTCGTCTTCTCTTTCTTCCTCCGGCTCTTCCTCAGGGGGAACCTCCCCGTCCTCCGTTTTCTTCCCCTCCAGGGTATAGCGGGGAAATACCGGTTTCTGGGGGACTACGGCAGTGTTTCCAAGGAGCTGTTCTAAGGGAGGCAGGTAGTTTTCAATGGCCAGGCTACCTGACACTTCCGGGCGTTTAATGACCCGCTTAGAGGATGATGTCATCATCCGCTCCTCCCTTCTTGATGATCACTTCGCCCTGATCCTCCAGCCTGCGGATGATATTAACAATACGCTGCTGCGCCTCTTCCACGTCCTTGCGCTTGACGTTGGTGGTAATCTCCAAATCGCCGCGGACAGACTCTGCCATACGCTTGGACATGTTCCGGAAGAATATGGCTTTCATATCCTCGGAAGCGCTCTTTAAGGCAAACACCACATCCTTGCTGTCGCAATCCCTGACAAACCGCTGTACGGATCTGTCGTCCATATCCAGAATGTTCTCGAACACAAACATCTTCTCCCGGATGCTCTGGGACAGCTCGGGGTTGCGTTTGTCCAGTTCCTCGAAGATCTTCCGCTCGCTGCTCCGGTCGATATGGTTCATCATATCCGCCACATAATCCACGCCGCCCAGGTTCATGTTGTCCTCGCTGGTGATAATGGTGGCAAACTTCCGTTTCATCTCCTCCTCCACAATGGCGATAGCCTCCGGGGAAACACGATCCATGCGGGCCATGCTCTCAACCGTCTGAATCCGCTTCTCGTCAGGAAGCTGCTCCAGCACCTGAGCCGCCTGCTCCGCCTCCATGTAGGCCATAATCAGCGCGATTACCTGAGGCCTCTCATTCTGGAGAAGGGACAAAAGCGCTTTGGGATCGCCCTTCATAAAGAAATTAAACGGCTTGGACTGGAGAGTCTTTGAAACCTTCTCCAGAAGGTTTCTGGCCGTAGACTCTCCGAAAGCCTTTTCCAGTACGTTCCTGGCATAATCCAGGCCCCCGTCCGTCATCATCTTATGGGTCAGGCACAGCTTGTAGAATTCATCCAGCGTGGCCTCCACCTGAGTATTGCTGGTCTTCCCCAGTTTTGCCACCTCGTATGTAAGTTCCTCGATGTCCTCTTCGTTGAGATACTTGTAAATCTGGGAAGCCCTGTCAGCCCCCAGGGTTACCACTACCAGAGCTGCCTTGCTTTTCGTATTGGTTATGGGGGCATCACCCTCCGGCTTTGATAAATTACTTTCTTCTATTGGCATGCTTGCCTCTGCCATCGTCGTCAGCCTCCTCTCCTCTTAGCCAGCTCTGTACCAGCTTCGCCGCAATCTGCGGATTCTGATCCACAAAGTCGCCGATATTCTGCTTCAGGCGCAGGCTGCGCTGCATCCGAAGGTTCATAATTTCCTCATTCTTAGCAAACTCGTCTTCCTCAGGCTCGCCGCCCGGCAGTCCGACTACGCCGGCGCCCTCCTCGGCGATGGCCAGATTCTCCTCGCCGCCCATAAGGTCGTCAGCCGACAGCGCGTCGCCGTCAATAAACTCGTCGCCCGCCATGACCACCTGGTTCTTTCTGCGTTTTCTGCCTCTCAAAAGAAGGAGAATCAAAAGCAGAAGCAAAAGCAGTATCCCGGCTCCGATGGCTATGAGTATGGGAAGAGGAATGGACTGTATCACCTCTACCACTCCGCCCGATACCGGCTTGTCGATGTCAGGTATGTCAGGTACATCAACCGCCATGCCCGCGTCGCGGATAATGGTTATCTTATCCGCCGCCGTGTCTACCGGAATTCCGGCGGAGTTAGCCACCAGCCTGATAAGCTGCTCCTGAGTCGGAGTGTCCGTCCTGTCGGTAATAACCACAACGCCAATGGAGGTATCCTCCAAAATGCCGGGATCAATCTGGCGCTGTTCTTTTAAGACGTTGAACAGCCACTCCCTGGAAGCGGTGTAGCTGTTATACTGGTCGGTCTCGGCTCCCGTGCCGTCCTCGTTGGTGTACCGGGGCACATCCGCGTTGGCGTCCGCCCCCACCAGGCCGCCTGCGTTCTGGTTAGCCGCCGAACCGCCTTCGCCGGTCACATCCTCCCTTTCCAAAAGGCCCGATTTATCGTTTTCGTTGATCTTCTCCGGGGTGCTGTACTGGGTGCTCTCCTGGATCAGCCGCTCCATATTCAGGGTTCCCTTTACGGATACCGCCACATTGCCTGCACCGTACAGCTGCTCCAAAACTCTTCTGACATTGGCCGCGATGCTGCTCTCCACCATGTTTGTCAGGCTGGTCAGATCGGACACGGCGCTTGTGGAGCTGTTCCCGTCCCCGCTGCCGCTTACCTCCATCATGGTTTCCGCATCAAACACCGCCACATTGGTAAAGTTCATCCCCTTTACGGCGTGAGAGATGAGATTTTTCACCGCCTGAGCCTTGTCGGCCGTTAAGGTACTTCCGCCTTTCATGGTCACCATGACGGAGGCCGAGGCCTCGGCTGAGGAATTGTCCTCCCATGCGTACAGAGGTTCTGCCCCCTCTGTGATAGTCACCTTGGCGTCCTGCACACCCTCAAACATCCGGATGGTGGCTCCCAGCCGATCCTGAAGTTCGTATCTGGTAATCAGCTTTTTATCTGACTCCGTGGTCATCAGGCCTGTATTGTTTAAGTACATATCGTACGCAAAACCGCTTTTGGGATATCCCTTGCTTAAAAGGTTTACTCTGGTCTGCTCTACCGTAGTCTCCGGAACCCGTATAGCCCCGTCGTTAATGTTATACCGGTAATCAATCCCCTCGTCCTGGAGAAGCCCCACCACTTCCCTGGCTTCATCCTGGCTCAATCCCGTAAACAGCGTAGAGTAGTCCGAATCATTGCCCAGAAGGTAAAGCGCAAGAATCGCAATTAAAGCAATCGCAGCAGTCCCTCCCGCAATTGCCTTAATGATCTTTCTGGTTTTCTCCGGCACGTTCTGCCAGCGTTCTTTTAATTTATCCACTTCTTTTTCCAACCTTTTGTCATTTTTTCTTTGTCATCAACCCCGTGGGCTGCTGTTTTTACCTGTAAATATGCCCGCCGCAAACCATCAGAGATTCATCTTAATCAGCTCGTTGTAAGCTTCCAGTGATTTGTTTCTCAGCGTTATGAGCACATCCAGGCTAAGGCTGGCTTTTGCCTCCGCAATAGGCAGCGTATGTGCGTCATTCAGCTGTCCCGTACTTAGAAGGTACTGCTTATACTCCACATCCGCCTGGGTTTCCTTCACCTGATTTATGGTGTTTCTGAAAACATCTTTAAACAAGGACGCTTCCGCATTAATCGTGGGCATATCCTGGGTCTGGCTTAAGTCCCCTCCTATGTTCCACAACTGCATGGGCGTGATAAATGATACTCCCTCCATGACAATCCCCATCCTTTTATCTCAAATTATGAAAAATCAAAAGTTTCTGGCCGCGCTTTTAAGGCGGTTAATATCGTTGTTTATGGAATTCAGCATGTACTGGTATTCGTAGGCGGTGCGGACAATCTCCACCTGTTCCTGATCCATATCCACGTTGTTCCCGTCAAGACGGCTGGACTCATCCCAGGTGGTGTTGAGCCAGGAGCGTGTATCGCCGATGGCCTCATATACAGAACGCCTGGAAGACCGGTGTGCCTTGCCGGCATCGGATATCCGCTTTCCCAGCTCCTCTTCAAAAGTTATGTACTGGGACTTAAATCCCGGTGTGTCTACATTGGCCACGTTGTTCAGGGACACTGTCTGGCGCTGCCACAGAAAATCAAGCACTTTCTCCGTCAGAGCAATTCCGTTGCCATACATTTCGGACATAAAAATTTCCCCCTCTTTCTTTCTATTCTCCGTTATATTCACATTTTTTGCAATAGGAAAATCCTGGCTTCATGTATAAACGAGGCCACAATCTTTATTATAATAGCACTTTTCCGCCTAAAAATCAATGATCTAAAAATGCTATTCTTTTCCAGGATTATCATGTAATTTTTATATATGTTAATTATGCCCTATGTGATTTTTTATGTCAATCAAATTTAAAGGATTTTTCACATTTTTTTGTGTCTTTTTATTTTTTTAGCGGAATATATACACGGCTGCGGTAATTTTTTATTTTCATTTTCCGGCCTGTGACAAAAAGGGTGCCAAACGGCACCCTAAACCCTGAAGCAGCTTCCTCCGATAAACTCACGCACAATCGAATTGTGGGGGATATCCTCACTGCTGATTCCTAGAAAATAATCCAAAAATTTCAAAAGCCTTTTTGCCTCCATGTACTCCGGGGATTCCTTGGGAATCTGGAAAAGAAGAGGCTGTGCATACTGCTTTAACACCGCCAGTTCATACACCAGGGCGGAGTTGAACATCACGTCCGCATCCTCCTGGTAGGGGAAGATATTTTCCTCCTCTCCCTGCCGCACCGACGGCCATCTGCGGATAGTATCCTGGGCCGTGGCTCCCCGGGTTCTGGCATCCCTGACCATCCGCCGGATAAGCCTGCCGTCTGTGGTGGGGATCCGGTTGTGCTCGTCGATGTTCAGCTGGGTTAAAGCGCTTATGTAAATCTTAAACTTGCTTTCCCTGGGAAGGCTGTAGGACAGTTTGTCATTGAGGCAGTGGATGCCCTCAATCACCAGAATATCTTCCTCCCCCAGCGTCAGGTAATCCCCCTTGTACTCCCTAAGCCCCGTAAGAAAGTTAAACCTGGGCAGTTCCACGGTTTTCCCCTGCAGAAGGCAGGTCATGTCCTCGTTGAATTTCTTTATGTCCAGACACTCCAAAACTTCAAAGTTATAATTGCCCTGGGCATCCCTGGGGCTGTCCTCCCGGTTCACAAAGTAGTCGTCCACCCCGATGGTATGGGGTTTCAGCCCCAGAGCCCGCAGCTGGATACAGAGCCGGTGGGAAAATGTGGTTTTTCCCGAGGATGAGGGGCCGGCTATCATCACAAACTTTGTTCCCGGCTCCCCGGCTATCATCTCGGCAATCTGCCCTATCTTTTTCTCCTGGAGAGCCTCCTGGATCAGGATCAGGTTGTTGGCGCCGCCCTTTGCGATCTCGTCGTTTAAGGCTCCGGCGTTGGACAGGCCCAGTTTGTCCCCCCATCGGGAGGATTCCTTCATAACTTCAAACAGCTTCCCGCTGGCCTCAAGCTTTGGAACCTGCCTGGGATTTTGCCGGGTGGGAAGCATCAGCACAAACCCGTGGCCGTATTTCACCAGATCAAAATACTTCACATACCCTGTGTTCTGAACCATATACCCGTAAAAATAGTCCTCAAAACCCGCCAGGTTGTAGAGGTTGACCCGGGAGGCCATGCGGTATTTAAACAGGCTGGCCTTGTCCTTCATCCCATGCCGGGTAAAAAGCTCCACCGCCTGATCCGTGTTGACGCTGCGTTTCATAATGGGCAGTTCCTGCTCCACATAGTCCTCCATCTTCTGCTTTACCCGCAAAAGCAGTTCCTCTGTGATGTCCACATCCCCCTTTACCTCGACAAAAAGGCCTTTTCCGACGGAAAACTCCACGGAAATTTTTTCCACCCTGTCCCTGCCCACAATGTCATAAAACGCCTTGAGCATTATCAGCTTGGCGCTGCGCTGGTAGGCCTGCATCCCGGGCTTCTGGGCGGCGGTTACAAATTCCACGGCACAGTCCTCATCAACGGTCTTGTGAAGCTCCCGCAGCTTGCCGTTTACGGACACCAGCAGGATGTCATTGTCATACTGTGCCTGGTACTCCTGAGCGATTTGCAGGAATGTAGTTCCCGCGGCGTATCCTTTCCGCTTTCCTCCTATGGTTACGTACTCCAAAATGCCTCCTCCTTTACCATGCGGTCACCGGAAAAGAAACCGGCGCCTTTTTAATTGTCAGTTCTGCATTTATATGCTCCCTGATGTAACCTTCCATAAAATCCATAAAAATATGCTCCAGCCCGTAGTGGCCGCCGTCAATAACCGCTACCCCCATAGCTTCCGCGTCAATCCCGTCATGGTGGCCTGTATCCCCCGTAATAAGCACTCCGGCCCCCATGGCTTTCGCCGCTTTCGCCATGCCTTTGCCTGATCCGGGGCAAATAGCTATGCGCTTTATGGGGTCGCGAAAACGTTCGGCCCCGTAGACGTTTACAAAGGGGAGATGAAACCGTTCCTTTACCGCCAATGCCAGATCTTTTAAGGTCACGGCCTTTTCCAGATTCCCGCAGATGCCGATGCCGTAAGCCAGTCCCGTCTTCTCGTCCTCCCCGGTCTTTTCCAGAGGCTCTGTGTCTGTAAGCCCCATCATGGAGCCTGCCAGATGGGCCATCCCCTCCGGCGCGCAGTCAAAGTTGGTGTGCATGGCATAACAGCTTATATCGGCCTGTATCAGCTTTATCAGCCTCCTGCCTGTAAAGTCCCGGTCATTGATCTGTTTTATGGGACTGAAAATCAGGGGGTGGTGGGTCAGAAGAAAATCGTACCCTCCCTCCGCCGCCAGATCCACCACCTGATCTGTGGCGTCCAGGGCAATGAGAAGCTTTGACACTTCCTTATCCTCCCTGCCTGCCAAAAGCCCGGGGTTGTCCCACGGACAGGCCAATTCACGGGGCGCCAGCCGCTCCAGGTGCTCTAAAAGTTCTGCACATCTCATTGGTTTATCCTTTCTCCTCTCTTTCAGGTAAGTACAAGCTTAAAGCTTTTCTTGTGATTTGGCAATGTTTGGTTGGGGCATATGGCTGTATTGTTGAGGGGGCGATGCTGTTGTGGTGCCCGTGAGAATCTGTGTGGTGTCCGGGTTCAGATATGCCAGACATTCCGATGAGCCCAAAGCAGGAAAACACTCGGGATGTGGCCCTCCTGTTTTCCAGGTCTCATCTCCACGGCATATATTCACCCGGACACCACACAGATTCTCACGGGCAAAAACAGAATTCGCCAGCCTAATTATAGCCGGCTGGATGATATTCCTGAATAGTTAGAAAACAGCTCTCTGCAGAACTGAACATACTATCAAGGTTCCGGTTCTTCCGCAAAGCGGCATATTCGGATTTATGTACCGATACATGAATGGGCGGTTGTACAGCTTGCCTGATAAACTATCGAAAGCTATAAAAAGACCGCATTTTCAGAAGCAGGATTTGTTCTCATAAATACGAGGTACAACCTATTACAGCCGATAAAGCAGTTATTTTCCGCTGCAGAGTTGAAACCGCGTCCCCTATCAGAACACCCTTAAGTGAGCAGGGTCCAGCCGGCGAATTCTGTTTTTGCCAGCGAGGGGAGGCAGGCTGTGTGCCAGGCGGGTGAATATATGCCGTGGAGATGAGACCAGGAAAACAGGAGGGCC
>JAAWLV010000191.1 GCA_022798105.1 Hungatella sp. | reverse complement strand
GGCTTACATGGGCCTTCCAAGGGATCTGGAGGAGGCTGCGCGCCTTGACGGCTGCAACATCGGGCAGACCTTCCTGTTCATCATGGCGCCTCTTACCAGGTCTTCCATGGTGGCTCTGGGAATCTTCACGGCAGTGTTCGCGTACAAGGACCTGATGTGGCCCCTGATCTGTAACAGGGATGTAATGCCTCTGTCCGCGGCTCTGGCTAAGATGCAGGGACAGTATACCAACAATTATCCTCAGCTGATGGCGGCTTCCCTGCTGGCCTGCGTTCCCATGATCGTACTGTATCTGGTGTTCCAGAAGCAGTTCATCGAGGGTATCGCTACTTCCGGCGGCAAGCTGTAAGGAGATAAGATAGTTCCGGCGCTGCTTCTTGTATGAGAGGGGCGCCGGAAAGCAGTTAAGAAACAGTACAGGAAAGCCAGGCGGCCGGCGGGAAACTGGGGGCAGGGCGCGGCGGTACAGACATGATCGGAAAGAGGGAGATATATGAACTTATTTAACGAGGACAGTTTTCTTCACAGTTTTTTCCTTTCGGCGGGAGGTTTCATCGGGCTGAATCTTATGTGGATCCTGACCAGTGTGCCGGTGATTACGGCAGGGGCTTCCACGACGGCGCTGTATTACTGCACCTTAAAGCTTCACAAAGATAAGGATATCAGCATCTGGAAATGTTACTGGAAAAGCTTTCGGGGGAATTTTTTCCAGGCCACGGCCGTATGGCTGGGGCTTGTAGGGGCCGGAGCATGCGTCTGGTTCGAGAGGCGTGCGGTTGTGACCATGCCGATGCCCATGGCCGGCGTGTTTACCTATGTGATTTGGGGGATGGCGCTGCTTCTTGTGGTTACGGCGCTGTACATTTTCCCCACCATAGCGTCCTTTGAGAACAAAACCCGCCGGCTTGTTCCCTACGCCCTGTGTTTTGCGGCAAAAAAGCCCGGGTATGCCCTGTGCATGGCGCTGATAACATGCCTGCCCATGTACTTTACCCTGGTGGATGCAAAGCTGTTTCCGGTTTACCTGCTGATATGGCTGATGTGCGGTTTTTCCCTGACAGCCTATGCCAATTCCTGGTTTTTATGGAGGCTGTTTTGTCCGTATTTTTCAGAATCAGGACATGAGGCGGCAGCCGGGAGACACGAATCGGATCAATACGTTTTTTGAGAAACTTAAAAGTGCCCGGCATCCTTGGAGATTTCGCTGTTCTTTTCCTGATTCCGGGCATTCGGAGTACCATCAAACAACATTGTAGGAGGCACAAAGCAATTTATGAGGTATATTTCTTTTCAGGAAGATACAAAGGTATTTACATTGCATACCAAAACCAGTATGTACCAGATGCAGGTAGGCCAGTTCGGCACGCTGCTGCATCTGTATTATGGGGTTGAGCTGGGGGATACCTGGGTGGCTCATGGCATCGTAAATCTGGACCGGGGATTTTCCGGCAATCCCTATGAAGCCGACAGGGATCGGACCTTTTCCCTTGACGTGCTGCCGCAGGAGTATACGGCGGAGGGGAACGGGGATTACCGCATCCAGGGAATCGAGGCGGAACATGAGGACGGAAGCCATATTTTGCAGCTGAAATATGATTCCCATGAGATCAGAAAGGGGAAATATGCTCTGGCAGGAATGCCTGCCATGTTTGCAGAGGAGGATGAGGCAGAGACTCTGGAGATTACTTTGAAGGATGAGTTAAGCGGAGTCTGCGTGAAATTGCTTTACGGTGTAATCTGGGACTGCGACATTATCACCAGGGCGGTGGAAGTGGTAAATCGGGGGAAGGTTTCCGTCACCCTGCGCCGGGTAATGTCCGCGGAGCTGGACTTTCCCAGGCGGCCCATGGACATGATCCATTTTTACGGAAGGCACTCTATGGAGCGGCTTACGGAGCGCCAGCCTCTTCACCACGGTATCCAGTCTGTGGAGAGCAAGAGGGGGATTTCCAGCCATCACCACAATCCGGCGGTGATTTTCTGCGACAGAACCGCCACGGAGGACTACGGGGAGTGCTTTGGCATCACCTTTGTGTACAGCGGCAATTTTATCTGCCAGGCGGAGCTTGACCAGGTGGAGCAGACCAGGGTGGTTATGGGGATCCACCCGTATCAGTTTGCGTGGACCTTAAAGCCGGGGGAGACCTTTGTGTCGCCGGAGGCGGCCATGTCCTTTTCCGCCGCAGGTCTGGAGACCCTTTCCCATCACTTCCATGACGGGTTTCGGGAGCACCTTATCCGAAGCAGCTATGTGAAGAAGCCCAGGCCGATTTTGGTCAACAACTGGGAGGCCACTTATTTTGAGTTTGATGAGCAGAAGCTTTACAGTATCGCCGAGGCGGCCAAGGAAGTGGGGATCGAGATGTTTGTCCTGGACGACGGATGGTTTGGAAAGCGGGACAGCGATTACACGGGGCTTGGGGACTGGTATGTAAATGAGGAGAAGATCCACGGCGGCCTGCCTAAACTGGTGGGAAAGATCCGGAAGCTGGGGCTGAAGTTCGGCATCTGGCTGGAGCCGGAGATGGTGTCGGAGGACAGCGATCTTTACCGCAAACATCCCGACTGGTGCCTGCGGGTGCCGGGGCGTCTGCCGGTAAGGAGCCGATCCCAGCTGAACCTGGATGTGACAAAAAAGGAAGTCCGGGATTATATCATGGAGCAGATTTTCAAGGTTATCGACAGCTGCCAGGCGGATTATATTAAGTGGGACGTGAACCGTGCTCTTGGAAATGTGTTTTCTCAGGGCGTGGAGGCCGGAAGACAGGGGGAAGTTTTCCACCGCCACATGCTGGGGGTGTACGATATGATGGAGCGGCTGATTACCAGGTATCCCAATCTGCTGTTTGAGACCTGCGCAGGAGGCGGGGGACGCTTTGACGCAGGAATGCTGTACTATTCTCCGCAGATTTGGTGCAGCGACAACACGGACGCGGCGGACAGGCTGGAGATCCATTACGGCACGTCGTTTTTCTACCCCATCAGCACCTTTGGGGCTCACGTCAGCGTGTGTCCCAACCATCAGACCGGCCGTACCACATCCCTGCGCACAAGGGGGACTGTGGCAGGATCAGGCACCTTTGGGTATGAGCTGGATCTGGGGCATATGGATGATGAGGAGAAGAAGGCGGCCACAGGGCAGATCGCCCAGTTTAAGGCTGCGGAAAGCCTGGTGCAGACCGGGGATTATTACCGGTTGTCCGCCCCCGGCGACAGAAGCAATTCCGTGTTCTGGGAGTTTGTGTCAAAGGACAAGAGGGATGTGCTGGTGTCGGGCGTGGTGCTGCGCAGCGAGGTCAATCCTCCGGTGTACTTTTTACGGTTCAGGGGGCTTATGCCGGACAGGCTTTACCGGGAGAAAGAGAGCGGGGAGACGTATTCCGGTATCGTGCTGATGAAGGCAGGCCTGGCTGTGCCTGTGACTTCCGAGGACTATGAGGCCGTGGCTTATCGGTTTGAGGTTGTGGAAAAGGGAGAGTAAACGTAAAAGGGAAAAAGAGTAAAAGAAAAAGGTTGATAATAGAACGGAATGGAGAAGAAGGCTTCGGGGGAGGCCTTCTTCTGTTTGGTTACTGTTCACACCCAATGTCATTAACTTAAGCAGATTTCTGTTAAAAATCAGGAATCTGCTTTTTTCTACCCCTAACAAAAAAAATATCTAAAA
>JAAWLV010000008.1 GCA_022798105.1 Hungatella sp. | reverse complement strand
TGCCAAACATTCCGATGAGCCCTTAAAGCGGGAACCAGGAGGGGTTAAGCCCTCCTGGTTCCCTGGTCTCATCTCCATGGCATAAATTCACCCGGACAGAACCATCCTTCCCTTCTCTGACTGGCTTTGCGACAACCGCCGACTTTGCGCGCTCAATTGGAGCCCGGGGTTATATTCCCGCCCCACTCCCCTATCCGCTCCCGCGCGATATACCGGGGTCTGCCAGCCATCTCCCTCCATATGCGTCCAATATACTCTCCTGTTACGCCGATTCCCAAAAGCGTCAGCCCCGCGGCTGCCCATATAGAAGCAAGGATCTGCCTTACCCCCGGCTCCCTTCCCGCAGAGCACAGAAGATACCCGCCGGCCGTCAAAAACAAAAGGATCCCCCCTATGAGGATCAGGTGGATAGGCCTCGCGCTCAAAGAGATAAGGCCGTCCAGGGCAAACCGTACCATGGCCTTTAAGGAATATTTGCTCCTTCCCCTCTTTCTGGGCCGCCTGTCAAAAGTCACCTGAGCCGACGGAAAACCCAGAAGAGGCACCAGCCCCCTTAAAAAAGGCCGATCCTCTCCAAACAGGCTTAAAGCCTTTATGGCCTCCCGGCTCATAAGGCGGAAGTCTCCGCAATCCTTTGGAATACTGGCTCCCATTGCTTCCATAAACCGATAAAAGCCAAAGGCGGAGGCTCTCTTAAACAGCCCTTCTCCCCTCCGGCTTTTCCGGACAGCGTACACAATGTCATTGCCCTCATAAAATTTCTCCACCATAGCCGGGATAAGATCCGGATCGTCCTGCAAGTCCGCGTCCATGGAAACGCTTACATGACAATAATCCTTTGCCTCCATAAGTCCCGCGTACAAAGCGTTCTGGTGACCTCCGTTGCCCCGCAGCCTTAAAGCCGCGATTAGAGGATCTGCCTTGACAAGCCTTCTAAGGATCTCCCAGGTCCCGTCCCTGGAACCGTCGTCCACAAACAGCACCCGGCTTTCCGGCCGGATAAGCCCATCCTCTATCATAGCCATCAGCCGGGCCCGAAGCTCCCCGGCAGTTTCCTCAATAACCTCCTCCTCATTAAAGCAGGGAACCACCACCCAGAAAATAGCAGGAGATTTTTTTTCTGTCTGATCCTCCGGCAGGGATGGTGTCATGGTTTTTGTTTCCTGTGTCCTGCCTCTCACGACTCCTCCTCCCCACCATCTCCCAAGATCCCCTCTATCCTATACACCTCCGCTTCCCCGGCAATGCCCTTCAGCGTCCGCTTTCCTATGCTTACCGCCTTTATCCTGCCTTTCAGCCTGTCATACACTGCCTGGCTGATAACCACCTCCCCGGCCCCCGCCTGGCCTTCCAGACGGGCCGCCACGTTGACGGTATTGCCGATGGCCGTGTAATCCATGCGGGACGAGGTTCCGATATTGCCGATAACCGCCTCCCCGCAGTTGATGCCTACGCCAAAGCCCACCTTTTTGTCTGTCACAGCGGCCAGCTCTTTTTCCATCTCCCTGGCCGCGGCCGCCATATCAAGCCCTGTCTTCACGGCCCTGAACACATAGTCGTCCAGATCCAGAGGGGCGTTGTACACAGCCATGGTGGCGTCGCCGATAAATTTATCCACAGTGCCCTTGTTGTCAAATACAGCCCTGGTAGTCAGCTCCAGATAACGGTTTAAGATCTCCACCACCTTCTCCGGCGGCAGGGATTCGGACAAAGGCGTAAACCCCCGGATATCCACAAAAAGAACTGCCACATCTTTTTTTTGTCCCCCAAGCTTCAAGGCGTCCTCGCCGCCCTTTACGATGCTCATGGCTACTTCCTTTGATACATACTTCCCGAAAATACCCTCCAGCCGCTTTTTCGCTTTCCGCTCTCCCGCGTACCGGACACCCACATGGCAGCCGTAAAGGATCATAGGGGATATGACCGGGTACAAAAGGGGGAGTACATAACCGTTTTCATAGGCCAGACCCGCTCCCGCCCAGTACGCCGCCATAATCCCCAGAGTCAGAAACAGTGATATGGCTATCCGTCCAATCGAAAGGCACACAAGCACAGCGGCCATAACTGCCGCTGTCAGCAAAAGTCCCATGACCTTTCCCGTCTCCTGCTTCTGGTTGTTGTCCAGAAAGGTCTGAAGGATATTGCCGTGGATCTCCACGCCGTACATGGGCACGTTCCGGTTCACCGCCGTGTAGTAGGCGTCCATCATGCCTGTAGTGTAAGGTCCCACCAGGACAATAGCGCCGGCAAACATCTCCGTGGGGATCTCCCCGTTTACCACCTTGGAAAAAGAAAGTCCCGCGGTCTCGGAACCGTAGAAATCATAGGGCAGCCCCGCGAAATCCACATAACCGCCGGCCGCGCCCTCTTCCACGCAATCCGGCAGCTGTCCCATGTATTTGCGGTAAACCTCCGCGGCAAAACTGTACTCCTTCTTCCCTTCCCCGGTTGTAATACTATACAGACTGTGCCTGACAATGCCGTCCCCATCCACAGGCACATTGCTGAATCCATAGGTTACATGGTCTCTCAGGGCCTGGTAGGGCACCTCGTAGGTTACCACAGCTTCTTTTGTGGAAAACCCTTCCTCCCCCATCTCCTCCACCTGTCTGCCAAAGGAAGCGTAAGAGGTTGTCACGACATTGTCCGCAAAGGCGGCGGCATCCGCCAAAGCTTTGTCCGCCTCCCCGCCGCTCTCCCCGAAAAATCCAATATCCAGGCCGATAACCCCGGGGGCTGTGTCCGGATCCTGATTAAGGACCCTTAAAAGGTCGGCCGTCCCTTCCCGGCTCCAGTTCTGCCAGGAGCCATACTCCATCATGGTCTCCTCGTCGATTCCGACGACATAAATATCCGGGCTCACCAGCCCGCCCCGCTGATAATGGTAATCCTGAATCCGCCAGTCCGCGGAGCTTAAAAACCCCGCGGACTGAGCCCCCAGAAGAAGGAGGCAGGGAATCAGGAGAAGCCATGGAGATCGTTCCAGGCTTTGATGTTTTCTGCCATTTTGTCTTTTCATACCAGGATATGGTCCTTTCTTTCCTGTCTGTTTCAGGCTTAACCTACTCCATCTCCTTAAGCCACTGGTCCGGGTCAAAGGCTATAGTCCTCAGGGCGCAGTTCCCTGTATCCATGATGTACAGAGTCCCATCCTCCCAGGCCACGTCGCGGGGGCGGTTCAGCATAGCCTCCTCCATGCCGCCGTCCTGAAATCCTGCCTCACCATTGCCCGCAATGGTCCTTACCTGGCCCGACGGGGATATGGCCCGCACCACATGGTTTCCTGTATCAGCCACGATGACTACGTCCCCGGCCACGCAGATTCCCTCCGGGAACCAGAACCTGGCCGCCGCCCCGTCTCCGTCCACCAGTCCCGGCTGACGGTACTGGGTATCTAAATAAAGA
The DNA here is from genome assembly GCA_022798105.1 of Hungatella sp. Taxonomy (GTDB): domain Bacteria; phylum Bacillota; class Clostridia; order Lachnospirales; family Lachnospiraceae; genus UBA3402. The sequence continues at coordinate 27,803 of JAAWLV010000008.1, read as the reverse complement.
GCCTGTGCTCCGCCTGCTACGGTAGTAACCTGGCCGTCTTTTATCCTGCGAATCCTCTGGTTGCCGCTGTCAGCCACATAGATGGACCCGTCCTCAGCCCTGACCAGGGCCGTAGGCTCCATAAACAGGGCTTCTTCGGCTCCTCCGTCCTTTAACCCCGCCTCTCCCGGCACCCCGGCCACCAGTGACGTAACCCCGTTTCGGTCAATAACCCGGATACAGTGGTTGCCTGTGTCAGCCACGTAGATCTTTCCGCTTAAACCTTTGGCGATCCCTGACGGGTAGGAAAACTTTGCCTGGCCTGGCCTGCCTTCTGCGTATCCCTCAGTTCCGGTGCCGTTTAAGGTATACACCCAGGATTTCCCCACAACCCTGACCGCGTGATTATTCCGGTCCGCTATGGCGATATTGCCGTTGTCCAGAAATACGCAGTCAACAGGGCCGCTCAGCATGGCTCTGGAATGATTGCTGTCCACAAAAGCGCCCAGACCGTTTCCGTAGGCGTTTTCCTCCTTTCGGTTTCCTGCCGCGGTTATAACCCTGTCTCCATTTAAACTGCGGATCAGGTTATTTTCCGTATCGGCAATGAGAATAGCCCCGTCTTTTACATCCAGCCCCCCAGGACTGGCAAATCTGGACTCAGTCCCCATTCCGTCTCTGTATCCGTTGCCCGGCATTCCGGCTATGGTGACCATTTCTTTGTCTTCCCTGGGCTGCGCGGCCCACAAAAGGCTTTGGGCGCCCCAAATAACCGACAGCGCCCCAATAGTCACGCATAACGCTGCCGCTGATTTTTTCTTGTATTTTCCCATGTTAACTCCTTTCTTTAAAAACCGCTCCGGCCAATGCAAAGCCCCGTCCCCTACCCGCTTTCCGCGAATTTCCATCCCGGAAGCCACTGCAGCCACCGGACTACATACCGCGTCTCCACTTTCATCCCGGAAATAATGGGATAAAACATGACAAACAGCGCGGCGGAACATACCACGCAGCATAACAGGACCGCCTTTCCTTTTCCCCCCCGCTCTTCTGCCCACACCCCTGTCATCAGGGCAAGAAAGGGCAGGCTGGGATAATAATGGTATAGAAAAGTGTATCTGCTGATAAAGAGCCAGGGAACCAGAGGAATCCCGTAGGCGATGGCCAGAAACATCTTCCTGCCTTCCATATGGCCCGCCAGATCATAAAGACCCGCGAACAGGATGAAAAGCCCCGCCCACCACAGCCCCGGATTGCCCATCAGCGTTACCAGCTCCATCTTCCCGTCAGGAAATCTAACGCTGTAGAGCTTTATGGGCTTTAACGACAAAGGCCACTCATACCACCTGGAAGCCTGCCCGTGATCCCCTCCCACACCAGAATGATATTGCAGCATATTTACCTGATTTTTGGCAACCTTCTCCCAAAATCCCATGTCCGGATCCGCGGGCACAAAGGGGATATACGATAAAAGATAAATGACTGCTGGGACAATAATAAAAAATGCCACGCTTATCCCACAGACCTTCCACACTTCTCTCCACCCGATCCCCTCCCGCCGGAATCTCCGGATCAATACCGCGAGCCAGATAAGGGCAAGCCCAACGCCTCCGTAAAATCCAGACCATTTGCAGGAAACCGCCAGGCCGAAAAAGAACCCGGAACCCCCAAGAAAGCGCCAGCCCCTTTTTCCTTTTTCATTCTCTTCACCGTACCGGTACATAAAATAGTACATGGACGTGGTAAAGAGAACCAGAAAGGAATCGGTCTGCCCCAGCCTGGATTCCGTAAAGTGAAGGAAGTCCAGGGCAAAAAGAGCCGTCACGGCTACAGCTATCCTGGAATCCTTCATCAGTCTGCTGGCAAAGACCCAGATAACCGCCAGCAGCAGCGCTCCCGCCACCACCCCCGGCACCCTGTATCCAAAGGGATTGAGCCCAAAACAGGCAATCCCCCAAGAAATAAGCACCTTGCCCAGTGGCGGATGAGTGTCCTCAAAGGACACAAGGCCATGGAGATATTCATAGGCGGTCCTGGCAAACACGCTTTCGTCAAACACCGTCCCGGACAGGAATGAACCATAGCCTGGATATAAAGCGGCTTCGTCGAAAAGCTCCGGATAATCCGACGCGTTGGCTGGCTCTATCACTCTGCCCTTTGTATCTTTGACAAGCAGCTCGTTTATTGCCGCGGGCCCATTGGCCGTTATCAGCTTGATATACCTGCACCGCATATTCACCAGACTGCCTTCCCACTGCCACACCCGCTTCATCTCCACATCCGGAAGGCGGACCCAGGTAAGGGGAACCCCGTTTCCCACATACAGCTCAAACACCCGCTTTTCATAATTACCCAGATACCAGGAAAGGCTTCCCACATCCTGGGTTTTTCCCAGATCCAGAAGGATTTCCTCCCCCTGTCCGTCAGCCTGCCAGCAGGTGCCGGGAGCGTAGGAGTATCCCAGCCGGAACAGGGATAAAAGCGTGTATAGAGCTATGATGGCAGCGGCGGCCAGGGCGCTGGGGACAGGGACGGTTTTTTGATTCATTGAAATACCTCTGTGATTTTTGTGTTTTTATCCGGACAGAAAGTTTCTGCCTGTTCCAACTTTATGACTGATAATTACCATTGGAATCGATATAACCTCCAGTTGTATCACCGGGATCCACTGATGTTGGAGGCTCTGTTGACGACGGCGGGTCCACAGGAGTCGGAGGCTCCGTCGATGTTGGCGGATCCACCACTGTCGGAGGCTCCGTTGACGCTGGCGGGTCTACCGATGTCGGAGGCTCTGTTGACGTTGGCGGGTCTTCCACTATCGGAGGCTCTGTTGACGTTGGCGGATTCACCGATGTCTCCGGCTCTCTCCAGCCTCCATCTCCTGAACCCCGGTCCTCGCTCACCGGTATCTCCGGCTCTTTCCCGTCAACTCTCACCGAAGTTCCGCCGCTTCCCGCCGCCTGTCGGGCCGCGGCTTCCTTCTCCATCTGCTGCCGTTCCCTTTCTTCCTTCTCTTTCCTCATCTGCTCCATCCGCGCCGTAGCCTGATCCAGAAGCTGACGATTCCCAAGCCCGATTGCGGACAGATTCAGAAGACCCGACTGCTCCAGCACTGCCTGCAGCCCTGCAGGGGGCAGATCCTCCCACGTAAATGCCCTCGGCTCAATGATGATACCGTCAGTCTCCCGTTGCTGCTCGCCAGAAACCGTCGTCTTCTGGGAGTTATTGGTCCCTGATTTATTCAACCCTGCCTTATCTACCTGAGCGCTATAAGCGCCATTTCCCCCCCGTAGCGCTGACGAGACCTCTCCTCCAGTCAAATTAACCGTCTGATTTCCGATCTTCCACTCAACCTTCCCCTCCACCAGGTATAAACTCGCGGTGTCCCCGTTACAACTCAGCACCCCGCTGGTTCCCCGGATGCTCATGGAGGTCTGGGCCGCGTCAAAGGTCATCTCCTCCCCAGCCTTCAGCGGCTTATCCACATTAAAGAAGATCTCCCCGCTTTTCAGCGTGATCTTCAAGGATTTCGACGTAGCCTTGGTGATCTCAACCTGAGTGTTGCTGTCCAGCCTTATGATCCTGTCTTCATCCGCCTCCACATAGACACTTGTGAGGGCCCCGGTACGGATCGTGCTTCCCTGTCCAAGAGGCATCCCGGCCGCGGCCTTCACCTCCTTGCCCGCTCCCCTTGTCACATAAGCCTCATCTCCGCTTATGGATATTACGGAAAATTTCCTGCTCTGGGCCGACTCCTGGGCCATTGATATCAGGTTTGCCCCCAAAAGGGCCGCGGCCAGCGTCAGCACCAACAATTTTTTCCATTGAATCCTCATATATTTCTCTCCTTCCTTTTCCCGCCACATTGCCGGGTTAATTCCCCAGGCAGATCCTCGCGCCCTCCCTGGCAAAGTCCGCGGGCCTTCCCCAGTCCCTGGCTTTCTCCTTAAGCTCCCTCTCCATGGCTGCCAGCTCCCTGTCGGTTTTGTTCCAGTCATGATGGCAGATGGACAGATATCCCGCGTTGCACCACCGGGCCATATCAAGGCCCTGCTGCCAGTAGCTGTGGCCAAAACCTCTGTGGCTGGGATAATTCTCCCTGGTGTAGGGAGCGTCAAAGATCAGCAGACTGCAATCTCTGGCAAATGCCTGGTACTGACGCCAGAAATCCGTTTCATTATCACCGGTGTTTTCACTGTCGCACTCTCCCTGCCGCTCCCCCAGCTCGCAGTCCAGCCCGTAGACCAGGGACTGCCCGCCATATTCCAGACGGTAAATATACCCTCCGTCAGGGTGATTAGCCTTCATGGCAAAAACCTTCACCCCGCCCCGCAAAATCCACTGGGTTTCCTCTCCCACATCATGCCATGCCGCCGCCCCTGGCATGCCGTCCACAGCCACCGGCCAGTATGGAGGGCCCAGTACCCTGGAAAGCCGCTGCCTGAATCCCTCCCCCGCCCGCGCCGGACCGAAAAACTCCACAAAAGCTTCCTTGTGAAACAGACAGGGAAGCAGAGGGATTCCCGCCACATGGTCCAGATGGACATGGCTCACAAACACGAACACCGGTTTGCTCCGGTCCCACTCCCCCCGCGCTATAGCCGCCTCCAGGCTTTTTCCAAAAGCCGCCATACCTGTTCCCCCGTCAAAAACCGCGATCCCATACTTCCACCGGACAGACACACAGCTGGTATTCCCCCCATACGCCATCCGGTCCGCGAATGGAGCCGCCAAGGAGCCTCTGGTTCCCCAGAATTTTATCTCCATGCCATCATCCATCGCCGCCCGCTCCTTTCCGCCGGTTCATTCCCCGGCCTTTTGTAAACCCATTTCATACAACTCCTTTCCCCACAGCCCCATCCCCTTCTGCCTTACCCCCTCCAAAGGCCCTTCCCCCTATAGCTTTCTACCTTGCCACATACACCACCGTAATATCATCCGACTGATCCGCCCCTTTGGCGAACCGCTCCACATCCTCATACAATTCCCTTATCAGAGCCTCCGGCTCCCCGGCGTCCTCCATATGGCTGTTTAAGGAATCCTCCAGGCCCTGGTCCCCGAACATCTCCCCGTCAATATCAAAGGCCTCCGTTACCCCGTCGGTGTACAGGCAGAACCGGTCTCCTGGCAGCAGCTCCATGGACTGCTCCCGGTAAGGCATCTCCTCCATGATCCCCAGGACAAAATCCACCTGGCACTCCACCTGCTTAAAAGGTCCTTTGTTCCTGCTGATAAAAGGCTTATTATGCCCCGCGTTCACAAAGGTAAGCCGGTTATTCCTGGTATCCAGCACGCAGACAAAAGCGGTCACAAACAGCTCCTCCTCATTATCCTCATTGAGCCGGTTGTTCACCAGTTCCGCCACGTCGCCAATGGGCATATTTAACATCATGTAATTCTTGATGTGGGTCTTGGCCAGGGTCATAAACAGGGCCGCGGGCACCCCCTTTCCCGACACGTCCGCCACCAGAAAACAGAGCCTGTCATTGTCAATGAGAAACACGTCGTAAAAATCCCCGCCTACCCCCTTGGCCGGCTTCATCCTGGCAGTGATCTTCACATCCGGAAGCTGACAGAACCGCTCAAAAGACTTTGGCAGAAAACCTGTCTGAATCCTGGAAGCGATCTCGATCTCCGACTTCAGCCGCTCCCGCTCCGTCACCATCATGGTCGTCTTGGTGTAGAGAAGCTCCAAAAGGGCGGCGTACACTTTCCGGTTGCTGTCCGCGATCTCCAGAAACAGCTTTCGTGAAATATTGGCGCAGGCCGCCGGAGTCACGGCCCGCACCGTGGCCTTGCGAACCCCGTCCTTGATTAAGGCCAGCTCTCCCACCACGTCCCCTGCCGACAGCTCATTGACCAAAGTATTCTCCCCCACCAGCACGTGGGCGTCCCCCTCCAGGATGATGTACATGCCGTCCTCCGGCGGGTCTCCTTCGGTCACAATATCCTGCCCCGCCTGAAACGTCTTAAGCTCCATAGCCTCTAAAAGCAGCCGGGAGCCCTCCGGCATCCCCCCGTCCTCCTGAATCTGAAAAAAATCCTTAACTATTTTTAAATGCTTCCATTCCCTGTCCATTTCCTGATATCCTTTCCGCTTGGCCCTTATCTCTATGTCCGCGCCGCCTCAAGCTGCTCTTTCAATAGCTGACACCGCCCCGGCGGCCCCTCAATTCCCGCTCCGAACCGGCGTAATATAAAATCTCCCGTACCCGTCCCCGGAGGTGTACAGCACCAGACAGTCTCCCACCTGCACCCATTTCTGGCGGCTGATGCCCCACCGGTTATCCTCCTCCCAGGCGCTGTACAGGCTGGCCGCCAGAAGCTCCGGCGTAGAAGACACCTGGTAGGCCAGGGCCAAAAACACGCCATAATCATAGGACGACGCCTGATACTTGCTGGTAATATCCCCGTCAAGAGGGATGTGGATGTCTATGCGGAACCGCCCCTGAGCCGTCTCCCGGTACAGGCCCAAAAGCACGGCGGCCTTCTGCTTTTTCGCGCTCTGGGCAGAGCTCTCCGACGAGGTGACGGGGAACCTGCCGCTTAAAACGGCGTCCACGTTCTCCCGGTTGATCACATCATAACTCCCATAGGTTTTATTCTGGTTTTCCGCGGTTTCCGGCACTACATACTCCAGGGCATTGTCCGAAACCTTTATGGTCCTCCTTCCGGAAAACCCCTGGCTTATGACTGTCTTTAAAGAAGTAAACGCTTCCGTCCCCGGCCAGGGCTCATGAATCAAAAGGGCCCTGGAAGGAGCCGTAAACTCATTGCCCAGGATTCCTTCCTTCCGCTGATACCAGGCTCCGTCGCTGTCCACATAATACCCGTCAGGAGTCAGGCCTCCGGTAAACATCCGCCCGCCCTCCAGGATATAATAGGACTTTCCGCCGCTCTCCACCCATCCCCTGGCCGGGCTTTTGTCCTCCAGGTAATAATACCAGCCGTTTTCCTGTTTCACCCAACCGGGCCCTGCCGCCAGGACCTGAATACAGGGGAAACCTGCCAGGGCCAAAAGGATCAGGGCCAAAACAACCGGAAACCGTAACGATCCATACCTGCCTTTCATTATCTTAAACCCTGTCATAATGTTCTGCCTCCTTTTTTGCCTGAAAGCCGCTTTTTTTAAGCCGCCCAGGCTACTTTCTAATTCCTGCGCCTAACGATTTTCTCTCCGGCGAGGAGGTCTGCTTCGCGGGGGTTTTTGTCTGCTTCGCTTTCTGGGCCTCCAGCTCCTTCCTCCTCTGCTCTCTGATCCGCTCCGCCCGGGCCACGGCTTCCTCCGATTTCTTGCCAAGAACCATCTTCGGCTCTTTTCTGCCGGCCTGCTTCTCCTGCTTTTGGATTTCCTCAAAGCTGATGGCTGTCTTAGGCCCTTTCTCCCTCTCCTTTTTGAAATTTATAATTTCAGCGCCAATAAAAGCATCTTTATGATCACGTTGAAAAAAATTATCACCAGTGGGAGCCATCAAGGTCAGCGACTTATTAAGACTTTCCACGCCTTTTAAATAGTTTTCTTTTTCTTTTCTCTCACGGTCATTTGTCACAGGCGTATCCTTGGTGTACTTGTTTAACTCCCACCCGTCCGGTTCCACCTTTACCATATTATCTTTCATATGTTTCTGGAACTTTTCCACCCGCTCCACCATCAGGTCCATCTGTTTTTCCGAAAGTATATCCCCCAGGGCATACTCAAGGGTTTCCCGGTTAAGCCCGTTTATTTTCTCCGCCATCTGGCTGTCAATAAACGTCATAACTCCCATTCCATGTATACTCGACTGAGCCTTCGGCCTGTAGGTGCTGCTTTCTCCAAAGGAAAGATCATTGTCAATACCCTGGAGTCCTGTGATGGTTCGCTTCCCATCTTTGTCCGGCTCGCTGAACTGATAGAACATATTCAGATGATGCCGGTCACCCTGGGCGCAGAGGTAGTCAAATGCCTCCAGGGTAGTCATATCTTTCAGGAACGATGGATTGTGGGTAATTTCCGTCTGCTCAAACATCCGCTTCACCCGCTCATTTTTAGACCCCATGTCATACCCTTTTGCAAATTCCATGAAGCACCCGGTCATCACTTTCTCTCCTGCCCGGACGATCATCTTCTCCGACCTGGCCGCTATATGGCCCACTCCCAGAAGCTCCGCCATACGGGTGGTGGCAACATTGCGGGAAGTCAGCTCGTTGCCGTTATCCGCGGATAAACTGCCGTTCTCATAGATCGCGTCAAGTCCCTTTTGCTTTGTCGCCACGGTAAATCTGTGAATCAGATTCCCGTCATTCATAAGCCTGTCAAGGGCCTGGATATCCTTTTTTCCCGAGTTAAAGATACCAGCCTCCCCCATCCTCTCAGCCTTTGCCTGTATCAAGGCCAGCTTAAAATACCGCTCTTCTCTGGCAGATGGAGATAAACCAGGCACGGCCAGCGGTACGTCCATAAGGAAATCCATATTCCGCTCCACCATATTCTTAGTCTTTTGATTTTCCTCACCGGACAGTACCTTTTGGGTTGTCTCCTGAAACAGCCTGAGTTTTTCTTCTCTCCCCATATCCTGTGCCCTGTCCCCAAGTTCCTTTCTGTATGCCTCCAGCATCCTGGCTGTTTTCCAGGCCACATCCTGGTCTGCCAGAAGTTCCTTTCCCGCTTTCTTTTTTCTCGGGTCCTTTTCATCCAGCTGATTCCAGTATTCTCCCATATTGCACATAACCGGGACATGGTCGCACTTTGCGTTCTCAATCGACTCCATCCTATTGAGCAGACGCTCCTGCTGTCTGTCCAGGACAGCCTTAAACTCCGGCCCCCGATCTTGTGCCGCCTCCTCGGACAGGGCCTTTACATGCCCTTTTTGAGTCCGGACATGAAACTCCTCCGTAAAAAATCCCGCTTTCCCGTTAAGCTCCGTTTTTATCCTCTGGCTTATGGCGTTTCCCAAAACCTGGGCTCCATCAAGCTCCAGATCGATCTGGGCAATCTCAAAACGTCCCGCCTGCCCCCAGGTCATGCCTGCCTTATCCCCTACGATCTTCACATCCCTGGCCTGGTCCAGATTTAAGTCCTCCCGATACATGGCAAGACAGTCCACCACAGCCAGCCGTTCCCGGCCCTTGGGGGTGTTGGCGTTCCTGCGGCTGTGGGAATACGCTTCACACGCCTTCTTAAGCCTCTCGCTGACGCCGATCATCTTAATGGCGCTCTCTTTGGTGATCTGCTGGTTTTGAAGTTCTGAAAACTCAGAAAATGCCTGAACCACGTTCTGAAATTTCTCCGAATTTCCCTCCTTCATCCCCTCCTCACGAAAATACTCCTGAAATTCCTCTATCTTCCACGTTCTTCCCCGCAGATTGCCTGCATGCTGTTTTCCGAACAAATCCATATGCGTATTTCCTTTCTTATCTTATACACTCACTCTGAGTTTCTCCCCGTTTTGGCCCAATCCGGCTACTTCCTCCTCCCCGCCCCTAAGGATTTCTTCTCCGGCCCGGAGGCCTCCTTTCCTGGAGTCTGATTCCCTTTCTGTGCCTCCAGCTCTTTCCTCCTCTGCTCCCGAATCCGCTGTGCCCTGGCCACCGCGTCCTCCGATTTCTTACCCAGGGTCATCTTCGGCTCTTTTTTGTCAACGTTTTTCTCCCGGTTCTTCATTTCCTCAAAGCTGATGGCCACCTTAGGCCCTTGCTGCCTCCGGGTGTTGAACGCGTTAAAACCAATGTTCACCATTGCGTTTTTATGAATCTTATCCCAGGTATTAAGCTTATCCTTATCCTTATCCGCTCTCTTCAGGCTTTGAATCCCTTCCTCAAATATCTTTTTCTCGGCTTCATCCATTTTGTCAGAAAGATTCTGCTTCTCTTTCCCGCCTTCTTTCATTTTGTCAGAAGAATTCCGCATCTCTTTCTCATCTTTTTTCAAAGGGGTCAGATCCCAGCTATTATCGTCAAGTTTCAACATTTTCTTGTTCATATGTTCTTTAAACTTCTCCACCCGGACCATCATCGCCTGGATCTGATGGTCTGGTATCAGATCCCCTATGGCATAGCGCAGAGTATCTTCATCCAGCCCGTTTATCTTTTCCGCCAGGTCTTTGGGAATAAATGTCATATCTGTCAGAGCCCCCTGATAATTGGACTGTATTCCTTCCCCCTCTCCAAAAGCAAGGTCGCCGTCAATGCCCTGCAGTCCTATCACAGCCCTTTTCCCATTCTCGTCCGGCTCTCCAATCTTATAAAACATATTCCGCTCATGCCTGTCGTTCTGGGCGCAAAGAAAGTCAAACACCTCCATAGTTGCCATATCTTTGTAAAAACCCGGTGTCTTTATTGAGGTGTCCACCTGCTCCAGCACGCGCTGCTTCCGCTCGCCTTTGGCGGTAATATCCATTCCCTCGGCAAATTCCATAAAGCATCCGGTTACTACCCTGTCCCCGGACTTTACCACCATCTTCTCTGAGTGGGCGATAATGCCCCCGATTCCCAGAAGCTCCGCCACCCGGGAAGAAGCGATATTTCGGGATGACAATTCATTTCCCTCGTCAACCGCTATCTTGCCCACACTGCTGCCCAGGTCCGAGGCATGGGCTATACTCACGGCCTCCTGCCAGCTTTGCATAAAATTCCTGTCCTCCAAAGCCCTGTCAATCATTTCCCTCTGCTCCCTGCCCGCCTGGGTTGAACCATCCAGCTGTTCTTTTGCCGCGAGAAAATTCGTCCTTATGGCTCGGTATGACCGCACAGAGTAACTATTTACCCTCTCCACAGGAGGCATATCCATAAACGCCTCTTTGCATGCCCGCAGGTTTTCACGCGTTTCCTTGTCAAAGTTGCCAAGTATAGTATCCTTCATGACTTTATCCATCAGCTCCCCTTTCTTTTCCCGGCTAAGATCAGGGCCTGATTTTTCTAACGCGTCCTGATATTTTACCAGGATTTTCCCGGCATTTTCCCTGATACTTAAGTCTGCCAGTATGGTTCTTAGACTCTCTTTGACAGGATCTCCTTCTCTCAGATTACTGGTATATTCCGCTATCTCCAGTTCCCCGTCTTTTTCAGGAAACTCTTGCTTTCCCGCGAATACCCCCACCCATTTCATAACGTTGTCCTTCACCGCCTCCACGGCCGCTATTTGCGCCGGGTCGCTGGTCTCTCCAAGTTTCTCCATCAGTTTTTCTGACCTGGTTTTCCAACTCTCTGTATACATCTGTTCCGTAAAAAATCCCTTTTTTCCGCCGTGTTCCACCATAAGCCTCTGGCTCATGGCGTCTCCCACCATCTGCTTATCCCCGTCTCCAAGGACTACCTGAGCCACCTCAAATCTTCCCGCCTGTTCCCAGGTCTTCCCTTCCAGGCTCCGGACCACTTTCATATCCCTGGCCTGGTCCAGGTTTAAATCCTCCCGGAACATGGACAAACAGTCCACCACTGCCAGCCTCTCCTTGCCGGAACCGCTTCTGGCTCCCCGGCGGCTCTCCACGTAGGCCTGGCAGGCTTTTTTCAGATTCTCATTGGCCTTCACCATCTTTATGGCAGTCTCCTGATTCACCGGCTCCCCCCGCAGGCCGGAAAACTCGTCAAAGGCCCTTATCACTTCCTGAAACTTCTTGGAATTGCCAATATTTCCTCGCTCATTCCTGAAATACTCTCCGAAATCTTCCAAACTCCACTGCTGTCCCCGCGGGTCCTTCCCCTGGGCCAAACCAAATACCTTCATATGCCGTCCTCCTTATGATTCAGATGTGCTCTTGAAATCTCTTTGTGCCTGAGTACTTTCAGATACACACTACCTGTCTTCCCCGGAACCCTCTTCCTCCCCCACGCTTCCTGACTCTTCCAATGTCCGCTCATATTTCTGCTTATACTCCTGGTCCCAGGTATCCATGGGATTCTGTATACTTTCCTCCGGTTCCGTCAGATCCTCCCCCGAGGCTTCGGAGGATTCTAAGGCTTTCTCTGATTCCTCCTGTCTTTTTGACTCTTCCTCCGCATTTAAAGACTCCAGGGTCTGTTTCATGCTCTCGTTGCACAGTTCTGAAAGACTGTACTCATACACCCTGGCAAATGCCAGGTCATGGTTTCCGTAGGAACTGTCCCCTTTAGGGAACCCTATGGATACGTACTTATCACCCATGTTCCAGGTTCTGTACCAGGTCCCCTCCTCCAGCACCACGCTGTCTCCCTCCTGGACGGAATAGAAGATCAGCCCCTTTCCCTGGGAGGTAAGCAAAAATCCCTTTTCTTTTCCGTCCTCCGCCATCTGGCACACGCCCTGATGGTCTTTGGCCTTTAACACCCCGGCCAGCTCCCTATTAAGGCTCAGCTGGGCGTGAAGCACCTGCTCCTCGGTAAAGAACTCATTGCCGTAAATGCTCTCCCCTTCCTCCAGGCTTTTGTCTACCTCCTGCTCAAACATCTTGTCATAGACCGTGTCTCCGGAAGCGTAGCTTCCCGCCAGGTTTTCGTACCGGATTTCCCCGGCGTCTTTTTCCTCTCCCCCATGAGCCCGGTCTTTGCCCACGGTCATGGAATCTCTCCCATAGTCCACATAGTAGACCACGCCGTTTTCCAGAAAGGCCCCGGCTTCCCGCTCCTCATTTACCTCATAGGGGGTGCCCTTAAACCGGCCTCCCGGCTGAATCCACCGCACCTTTCCGTCTTCTCCCCAGCAAAGGATCTCATTGCCGATACATCTGCCCAGAGCCGTAGCCTTCTCCTTGTCCATGGTCCAGTAAGATTCGGTGTGGCCGTTGGTCAGCTGAGCGTAACGGCTGGGAAAAATATTGTAAATTGCCTGGGTATATACCTTGGAATGCTTCACGGTGCCTATGGGATTCCCCTCCTCGTCCGTCTCCGGAGTTTCCCAGACATGAGTATAGTTCCGCTCAATTCTCTGGTTATTGTAATACCGGAACTTCTGGGTCGTTCCCCTAAGGCTGGCGTAATGGTCGTTCTCCATGATAAACAGATCCTCTACTTCCCAATACTCTTTTACATCCTTAAACCGGACATAGGTTTTGGCCACAGGCAGCAGGGTGGTGATTCCGTCTACATTGGCAAAAGCCGTCATGGTTTTCCACTGATACACCGAAGGCTTTGACTCCAGCCCTCCCAAAAAGGCGTAGCCCCACACGTCGGGGATTTTTTCCAGCACCTGGTTCCAGTCCGCCACGCCTCCCGGCGGAGAGGTATATTCTTTCCCCTCGGTCATAGCCACCCAGGCGTTTTTCTGGGCCTCAAAGGCGGTATTTTCCTGGTCCAGGCCTGAATTCACCACCCGGTACTCATACACCAGGATACGGGATTCCATCTTCCCCTCCATCTCCTCTATTTCCTTTTCTTCCTCTTCCTCTTCCTCATCCTCCTCAGACGGTTCCTGGTCTTTTTGCGCTATGGACTCTGCTGCCAGAGGAGTGTTCAGATCCGCCGGTTGGGGAACATCGATTTTCTCTTTTTCTATAGACACCTCCAGATAGATCCGGTTCTGCCAGTCTGTCACCGCGTTTACCACAAGCACAGAGTAGACGTCCTTAAACTGCTCCCTGACAAAATCCTCGATATTGCCGTGGAATTTTAACGTTCCCTGGCTGTCATACACATACCCGTGGCCGTTGTCGTAGACAAAAACCTGGCCCTCTGTCTCGTCGAACTGCATGAAAAAAGACTCGGTATCTTCTTCGGTTTCTTCCTCCCCCCGTTCAAAGACGTTTTCATGAAACACCTGAAACTTTCCCGTATCATAATTGTAAAACGCTCCGCAGTGGACCAATGGGGCGTCGCTGTTGCCCTCGTTTTTGCCGAAAATGTCGATTTCGGTCACGCTTGGGCTTGTGCTTTCACCGGCGCTTTTGCTTTCCTCTCCGCCTGTGCCTTCCCCGGCGCTTTTGCTTTCTTCCCCGGCACCGCTTTCTCCGGCGCTTTTGCTTTCTTCCCCGGCACCGCTGCCGCTTTCTCCGGCGCTGCCGCTTTCTTCCCCGCCGCTGCCGCCCTCTTCCTCACTGCCGCTCCCGCCTTGGCCGCTGTCAATCCTGGTGGTGTATCCATAGACAAAGGTTTTGTCAGCCCGCAGCCCGGCCACAAAGAAAGTTTCTATGTCCGCGGTTATTTTAGAGTGCCCGTCTTTCATTTGAAAAGCGGGCCTGCCTCCAAGGCCTTTGAACTTTTCCGTCATATTCTGTTCAAAATAGTTGGGCACAGTTTCCTTTTTCTCATTCATGTTCACCCGGGTTTCGCCGTTTTCATTGGTCAAGGCTTCCTGCTCCGCGTCATTTTCAATCTGGCTCATATCCACTTCCAGATCTCCCACCAAGGAGCTGCAGCCTGTGAAAAATATAGCAATTGCCAAAGTTAATAGTATTGCGGTTAATATCCTTTTCACAATCCGCACCTCCTTTAAGTAGGCGAGTACTCTCGGAAACTCCTTTGCTCCCATCCCTGGGGCCGGGTTTCCGGAAGTACTCTAAGTTTTCAGGGCCGCCGGGCAACGCCGCGGCAGACACCTTTTCTCCAAATAAAATATCCGGGGCAGTTTATCCCTGTCCTTCCATTTTATGTATATGCCATATGCTGTGACAGTTCTTATCCCGGTGTCATCAACTTAAGAGCATCCTGCTTTTGTCCGTAAGGCTCTGTCTTTTGTACCGGTTAAGTTTTTGCCATGGAGATAAGCCCCGGCTTCTTGGGGCTCATCCCAATGCCCGGTAAATCTGAATCCTTACAGAATACAGAGCTTTACGGACTGGCGGCGCCCGCCAAAACACCTTTACCAGGGCGATTTCACCTCAAATCCCCCGGCATCCTGCCTCCTAAAACCCTATCCCCGTAATCCAGGATCCGGCTCCTCCCGCGGCTCCGGAACCTACGGCGCTGTTCATCCAGTTCTGCATAGCCGTCATACCCAGCTTCAGCACCACGATCAGCACAAAGATCAGCACAAAACCCACAATGGCGTTCTTCAGGCTGTTCTTTGCTTTCTCCCTGTCCTGAGGCTCCTCCGCTTTCGCCAGCTTCGCCCCCAGGATAATGCAGTAAATAGCCCCCAAAGCTCCAACAATTGCCAGCGCCGGCACAAGAGCCATATCCAGCAAGCTGATGATCGGTTTGCTCACCGTCTCAAATGGGTTACCGCCAGCCGTTAACAAAAAATACATTTCCATTCCTCCTTGGATTTAATTTTATATTGCAATGAAATCTCCCCAAATCAGGGAAAATCCCAAAACAAACCACATCATAAAACTCTCATGTCCCGCCTTGCGGCCAAAAGTTTTATTGCCATAAACACCACAGCCACAGCCGCCGCCAGAAGTATCCTCCAGTCCAAAAGCTTGTAAGTCTGCCGCAGCTTCACATAGTACGTCCGGCTGTTGCCCGCCTTATCCTCCACAGACAGGGAATAAGCTCCCGCCGCTGTCAGACGGTTGGATACCGCGTAGCCTCCGTTGCCGTTGTAGTGCATATACACCTGGCATCCCGGCTCCGAGGGATAAAACTCCACCTCACTGGGGATTCCCCCCGGCTCCATATCCTTAGAAAAAGACAAAAACGGCGCCTTGGTATCCCTCAAAAACCCGATTCTGGCAGAAGATTGCAGATCCCCCCTGGACTCAAATTCTATCTCATAATATCCGTCGTCCTTAAGAAAATAGCACCGCTCCTGCTCCACCTCCTGAGGCTTCCCGTCAAGCCGGACCCCGGTTATGACAAATCCCTCCGGAGCCGGAACCGCCCCTAAGGTGCTGTTGGTCCTGTCAATGATGGTAAAATAAAAATTCACCTCATAAATATTGTAGTCAACCGTCAGATTCCCCGGCGGCTGCAGAACCAGAATCCTGACATAGTACACGCCCTTTTCCGTAAAACGCCACGTTTCGGGAAAGGTCTGCTTCACATCATCTTTCTGCACCAGTCCCACGGTGCCGTCCGGCAGCTCAAGCTCCACCGGGTCAGAGGTGATCATGCCGCAGGGTACGGAGCTGACAAAATAGTTCCCGTTCGGCAGCGTATAGCGCAGCCTCCCGGATCGCTCCGTCTCCACCTTAAGAACCGGATTTGTAATCTTTTCCGAGGTCACGGTTTCCTTCCCCAACTCCTCCACATCCAGATCCTTAAAATACTCCTCCAGCGCCTGATTCAATTCCTCCTCAGACACATCCTCCTGCCCCTCCAGCTCTTCCAGCCGATCCAGCTGCTCCATATCGTCAAGCCCCAGACCGTCCAGGTCCTCCATTCCGCCTACACCCTGACTGTTCTGGACTTCCATTCCGCCAAGCCCCTGACTGCCCTGGACTTCCATTCCGCCAATTCCCTGGCTGCCTTGACTTTCCATTCCGCCAAGTCCCTGACTGTCTTGACTTTCCATTCCGCCAAGTCCCTGACCGCTCAGGCTCTCCATTCCGTTAAGCCCCTGGCTGCCCTGGATTTCCATTCCGCCAAGCCCCTGACTGCCTTGACCTTCCATTCCGCCGCGCCCCTGACTGCCCTGGCTCTCCATTCCGCCAAGTCCCTGACCGCTCAGACTTTCCGTGTCCCAGCCGCTCCCGCCGCCGTTGGTTCCGGATATATCCCGGGTAGCCCTCACCCTTTTGGCCGCCGTTTCCCTGGCCCTGGCCTCAATCACCTGCCTGCCGCCAAAAAACTCCCCGGCCGCCAAGGCAAAAGCCCCGTATCCACTGCCCGGCCCGGCCGCCTGACAAACCATCTGGCCGCCAAACCCAAAGGAGATCAGACTCCCCCAGGCCATTCCCCAAAAAAGCCGTCTTCCCCTTACCCAAAGCCCAAACCCCCGGCAGGGAGCCCGCTTTTGTCTAAGCCCCCCAGGGCCTTTACCCCATCTCATTCCTCATCCCCTCTCTCTCATGGGACGGGGACTGGGTCCGGGTCCTGTCTCTTTCCATGTCCCTGGCCATCCGTTCCCGTTTACTCCTCTCCGCAGCCATTGCCTCCTCCTTCAAAAGCTCCTGGTAAGTCACCCGAACCCGGGTTTGCGAAGCCATCTGCTGGTCAGCCGCCTCCATAAAAGCATCCCCGGTTCCTCCCTGGTCCCGCAGCTGACGCTCCTTGCGAAGCTGCCCCAGACGGATTTCCCACAAAGCCCTGTTTTTCGAACTGTCAAAATACGCCATGCCCTTTAGCTTCCTTCCCACTGTTATCCTTCACTGCCCGCTGCCATCCAAAAACTGCCGGATCAGCGTATTCATGCCGCTTACCAAAGCACTGTTCTCTTTCCCGGTGACGATCACAAACTCCTCCGGCTCCAGATTCGCCATATTCTGCACCTGCAAAGCCTCATCCTCCAAAAACTGCTTTGCCTGATCCTCATAGCAGATATAAGCCCGGATAACCCCGTTTTTCACATCCTCCGCCCCGTTCTCCGGCGAATCATAATCCGCGATCCTGACTCCCTCCGCCTTATACAAAGAGCTTTTGGTATCCTCATCCAGCCCCCGGTCCACCCCCAAAGGCGAACCCTCCAGGGCCCCGATAGTAAGGGCGTAATCCCCGGTCTTAGTGACCACATAGAAATACCCCTTTCCATAGCTGGTGGACACCAGATAATCCCCGGTCAGCTTTCCCGAATGATGAATACACCCCAAAGCCGCGTCCGCCTCCCCGTCAGCCACCGCCGCCAGAGCTTCCGCTTTCCCCCGCACCTGGTACACCACATCCACCCCCAGATTCTCGCCAATAAACTCCGCCAGTTTCGGCTCTATCCCAACAGGCGTCTCCCCTTCCAGGGACGTATACCGGCTGTCCGTATCCACAATAGCCACCCGAAACTCCCCTGACGCCTGAATCCTTTCCACATCACTCACCGTCTTCTTAGCACACCCCGCCCCAGCCAAAACACCAACCAGCAACACCGCCCCCAAAAAGGGGAACGCTAATTTTCCGGCCTTACTGCCAAATAAATTACATCCACCATCCATCCCCAAAATCATCCACTCCTTTCAAATTCTCTCAAAAGAGTATGTAATCACGAAAGTCGAAGGTATCGAGAAGATTCTGACAATATATTCCATTCAAAGCCTGTTGCGCCAAACATTCCAATGAGTATTTGTCGGCAACCGATAGGTTGGTGACCTGCGCGCGCATCAGCGCGCTTCCTCTTATCCCGGTAAAGCGGAACCCAGGCGGGGTTAAGCCCTCCTGTGTTCCTCGGTCTCATTTCCATGGCGCAAAAGGCTTTGCCTGGAATATATTGTCAGAGTCTTCAGCCACATTTCCGGCTTCCCAAACATAAAACTGCCAAACCAAAACCTCTAATTATCAAACCGAAGACTCCACAATCCAGCTATAATTCTGCTTCTACATGAAATTTAAACTTGCAACCCCTGTAAAAATCCCTATTTTCATTCTCAAACAAGCTTTTTATCCCTATTCAGCTTCAGGTCCACCTAACATTCCCCACTCCTAAAAATCTCTTCCATCCCCCATATTTCCGCACCTTCCCATCAAAATTCTAACCCCTCATCCAAACCTAAAACCATCCATCTAATCCCCTCTCCCCAACACACTCCCTCCCGCGCCCTTACTCCCGCCACCCCTTACGGTTTCGCACCTCCCAGCAGGAGAAAACCTTCGCCGGAAGATTCTGGCAATATATCCCGGGGGAAGACATCTGTGCCACGGAGACAAGACCGGGGAAGATGGGAGGGCTGATACCCGACCAGCTTCCGCTTTATCGGGCTTGACGCAGTGTTTGGCACATCTGGCTTCACACGGGATATATTGACAGAATCTTCTCACGACTCCCCCATCTCTTCCTCCCCCAAACCGTAATCCTCCTCCCCTCTCCCCAACACACTCCCTCCCGCGCCCCTACTCCCGCCACCCCTTACGGTTTCGCTCCTCCCGGCAAGAGAAAACCTTCGCCGGAAGATTCTGGCAATATATCCCACACGAAGACATTTGTGCCACGGAGGCAAGACCGGGGAAGATGGGAGGGCTGATACCCGACCAGCTTCCGCTTTATCGGGCTTGACGCAGTGTCCGGCACATCTGGCTTCGTGTGGGATATATTGCCAGAATCTTCACACGACTCCCCATCTCTTCCAATCTAAACCGTAAACAACCTCTCCATATCCTCACTAGCCGTTATATTTATCCCCGTCCTGCTGGAAGGCGAAGTCACCACAAACGCCCGCCCCCGGCCATTATTCACAATCTCCTCCTGCTCGCTCTCATTAATCGCCCCCGCCTTCTCATACAGCTTGCACAGATCATGCATATCATTGGGCGACAAAGGAAAGATAAACGAGTACTGGCAGGCATTAATAATCGCCGTAGACTTCCTGGCCAGTTCCTCCGTGCCCACAAAATCCGCGATATTCTGGGTAATAATAATCTGCATCCCATTATACTTACGAATTCTCTTAGCCAGCTGATACATAAAATCCAGGGCGATAGGAAACTTGCTGTCAATAAACACATGGGCCTCGTCAATGACCACAATCACCTTTCTCTGGGCCTGATAGCGGATATTATAATCCCGGTTCTTAATAATCTCATTATCCAGCCATTTCAGCACCAGAAGCATCTGGGCGTTGGCAATCATGTTATTCTTATTGGCCAGCAGAGACTGGAAATTAAACACAATAAAATTCTCATTGGTAGACACCGAAGCCGGCCCGTTCCACAACAGAGAATTCCTCCCCCCTGTGGCAAACTTGGAAATATAGTTTAACAGCACCCTCAGATTCTCCTTGGCGTACTCTCCCGTAGCCAGCTGGTAATCATTAAGAATCTTCTCATACAAATCATCAAAAATCGGATAATCCTCCGGCTCCAGATCCCCAAGATCCGTCTCCCCGTCAATCCCCTTGCTCTCATACATCCGCACCGTAATATTGTTCAGATACTCCAGGGCATCCGGCTCAATGCCGGGCAGAATCTGACGGTAAAACTCCTCCAGAAACTGCAAATGGGTGCTGAAGCTGGTATTGACGCTCTCATCATCCCCCTCCTCCTCGTCAGACAAGCTGGCGATAATGTGAAAAGGATTCAGCCGCCCCTGGGTGGCGCTTCCCACATCAATGATCTTCCCGTTCAGGTTCTGGGCCAGCCCGAAATACTCATTCTCCGGGTCCAGAATAAAAATCTTGCTGTTGTCCGCCGCCAGGTTAGCCAAAATCGTCTTGGTGGCATAAGACTTACCGCTTCCCGACTTGCCGATCACCACCATATTGCTGTTTACCCGGTCCTTATTTCTCACAAAAAAATCAATAAACACCGGTTTGCCCCCGCTGTTGCCGATACACACGCCGCTGGGGTCGCTTAAAGTCATATTCACAAAAGGAAATGCCGCCGCCACGGAGCTGGAATGGATCCCCCGGCTGACCCGCCGGAAATAATCATACCCGGAAATCTGGCTGGAAGCGTAAGCCTCAAACTGCTGCACATAATTATCCGTAGACCGGAAACTCTCCTCTGACAAAGACCGCTTAATCTGCTTTTTCATGGTAAGGCCCGACGCGTTTTTCTTCCGCTCATTTTCCGGCAAACTCATCTGCCACGACAGCTCATAATCATAAGCCGTCAGGTACACATTCACGTCAAGCAGCGTCTCATTGTCGCTTTGGAGCATAGCCAGAACCTCGGCCAGGGTGTCCACATGGGTCTGCAATTCCATAAGACGGCTGGTCTTGCCTGTGGAATTGGCCTGCTCCCGCAGCTCGTCGATGGCCCGGTCAATCTGACGGATGCCCTTGTAGCGGTCCACCATCCTCATCTTCATCACCGTCCTGGTAGACGGACGCCCAAACAAATTGCATCCCCAGGCATTGCCCACAATGGTGGGATAATCCGTAACCCTGAACGTGTGGGTAATCAGGTCGTCATACTGGACCGTGCGGCTGGTAAACCGAATCTCCTTAGGAAGAATCCAGTCCATGTACTGGTCCTTGGTCAGGGAATAAACCTCCCTCTCGTCAAAATTCATGGTGTAATTATATTTCAAAAACACCGCCAGTTCTTTCTCGTCCAGCACATGGCACTCCATGTCGTCGCTGTTCATGGTCTGAAGCATATTCTCCACCTGGCTCATAAGCATATCCTTATCCTTGTGGAAAAACACCAGGTAGTAAAAAGGCACGTACACCTTATCCCGCTCATTGATATACCGGATCTGCTCCATCCGGTCGTAGATAATGCCCACCCGGGTGGTCAGCTCCTCCTCATTTAACAGCCGGTTGACAAACGCTTCCTCCAACTCCCGTATCTTCCTCTCCTCGGTCTCCAGAAACGAATCGTACAAAACAGGCCGGTCAATCTTCACCAGGGCCGCCGTCTCCGTGCCGGAGATGGTCCGCAGCACGGAGCCGAACACCTGGTCGATCATCTGATTCTGACGCTGCAGCGTATAAAACTTAAACTCCACATCGGGAATATTCACCGCAATGCCGTAATACTCCCCGCCGTACTCGATAAAGCAGCCGTCAATCCCGGTAAAAGGCGTAATATCCTTCACCCCGGGCGTCCCCTTCTTCTTAGGCTCGGCCTGAAAGCGGCGGTATCTGGCCAGATATTTCAGAAGATTATACAGCATCATGTAGGCCTTCTCGCCCTCCACCGGCACCACCGAAGCCCCGAACAGCACCGCCAGGACAGTGCCTATCCAAAAGCGAAAAGGAAGGTTGGAAAATACCACGGATATGACGATGGAGATTCCGATAATCCCCACGATTACGTCAGGCACCTCCACGCCCTTAAAAAACTCCATGGCTACTTTCGTCTTTTTCGGTATGATTCTCATATGGAATTCCTCCTGGTAATCGTTCCTTTGCCCTGACTGCTCTCAGCCTTAAGGCCCTTGACGCTAAGGCTCTGGTAAGTAACCTTTCCGCCCAAACCGCTGCCGCTGACCTTCTGGACCGACGGGATAGACGTACACCGGACCTGGCTTCTGGAAACCGCGGCCGAAGTCCACGGCACGGTTCCCGCCCGCCTGCTGCCCGAGCCGCTTCCGCCGCCCGAGCCAAGGCCGCTTCTGCCCGAACCAAGACCCGAACCGCTTCCTGCCCCAGAGCCGGACCCGCCGCTGCCCGACCCGGACCCGGAACCGCCGCTGCTGCCCGACGAGCTTTCCAGATCGCCGTAGGCGCTCTCCATCCGGCTGAGGCCCGCGTCGATATTCACCTGGATTCCTCCCGGCCCGGCCCCTGCCTGAGGCGGCCTTTCAGGCGGCTTAGAGAAAATCCCCAGACTGTCAAACTCCCTGGCCAGCACCTTGCCGTCATAATCCATGGACAAGGTGGAGCCGTTTACATCCACCCTGTGAATCGCGCCCTTTAAATCCCTGGTCACATTGCCTAAATCCCGGCGGGTCTGCATATAATCCTTCCTAAACCCGTAGATATCCCGGCCCGCCGCGGCCAGGCTGCTAAACATCTCGCCCCGGGTGCTGCCCGGCTTGCGAATGGTCTCATAGGCATTCTGCAGGCTCCCGGCGCCTTTATACAGGCTCTCCTTTGTCTTGTCAAAGCTGTTGGAGAGAAGTTCGCTTCCCCTGTTGGCCGCCTCCATGGTATTGTTAAACCGGTTTCTCAGCCGCTCGCCCACACCGGCCTTGGCCTCCAGGCCCTTGGAAACCCTTCTCATGTTGGAGATTCCGTCTATGGTCTTTAACCCGGATTTTGCAGCGGCCTTAAAGTCTTTGTTCTTTAAGCTGTCCTTAGTGGCGCTAAGATTTTTCGCGGTCATGCTGGCAAGGCCCATGGTGTTCTTATAGCGTGTGCCAAGCCCTGGCCGTTTGCTGTCCCGGGTCACCGAATCTTTTGCGCCCTTGCCGCCGAACTTTCCGCCTTCTTTGTCCCCTGCCGCTCCTGCTGCCTTTGCCCCGCCTTTCCCGCTGCCAAGGCGGCTAAGTCCCGTGCGGGCAAGCTGTCCGCCCTTGGCCATAGCCATGCCTATGGTGTGGCCATAGAGCGCGCCCCCGGCCACTGCCGCCGTGTTGGACTCCGACATGCCCGCCTGATAGCTTAACAGAGACGTTATCATCGACCCGGATTTGTACATGGCCCAGGCACCTCCTGCCAGGAAAAACAGTTTCATAATATAATCCATCTCTTTGGAGGTTCCAAAAGTTATTTTTCCCCCCATGACCAGCGGGCATATGAGCAGATACAGCCTCATGCCTATAACCGACCCAAAACCGGTAAAACATTTGCCGATAAACATTTCCCTCCACCGATGGAACCGCTCCCCGTCGTCCAGGGGCATCATGCACACAAAATAGGGGGACACCAGATAAAGGAGGATCAGCTCAAAAATCCTCTGGACAAAAATCAGCAGGCACACCGCCATGGTAAACAACAGGAAAACCGCCGCCAAAAATCCTATGATAAAATCAAACTTTGACAACTGGAACTTATCGGTAACCTGCCCGATGTTCCCGTAATCCTTGACAACCTCCCCCTCTCCCCCGTTCAGCCGGTAAAAAGGATACCGGACCTCATCCGCGGGGTCCGTGCCGAACGTAATCTTCAAAGCATTCTCCGACCCTACATTATACTTATCCTCCTGGGCCGCGTTCAGGGAGGATATGGTAAACACAATCCTTCCCAGGGAGGTGTCCGTGCCGAAATCCATAATTTCCGTAACCTGAACCAGGATAATGGAAGACAGACGCAGCATAAAGTACACGGAAAACGGCACCATAAAAAACTGGATAAAGGTCTTCATCATAGACGCCAGCACCTTTGACACCGGCCGCTTATTCTCAAAGTCCAGATCAAACGCCGACTTAGCCACCCCGTATATGGTCAAAAGCAGAGCCATCCCCAAAGCCCCGAAAGTAATCAGCCAGAAAACCGTGCTGACCGTCTCCTGCTGCATCAATATCTCCAGCAGAGTTCCCTCGATCTCCTTCCCGCCCGCAGGCGTATAAGTTACCGGGCGCAGCCCGATAAAGATGTCAAAAGCAGTCTCCAGGTAATCCACCAGCTTTAAGATTCCCGCCATCAGCATGTAAAGCTGGCCGCTCCACACCGTCAGCCACAGGTCGATGAAAAACTCCAAAACATCCTGGAGAAGAGGCACCAGGAGAGGAGCCAGGATGGTCTCGAAAATCCAGCTTAACACTGTGGTCAAAAGACCGCTGACAAACCGGTACACCGGGTCCAAGATCCGGCTCAAAACCCAGTTAAACACCTTTTGGAACAGTCCAAGATATACAACTTCCAAGTTTCCACCTCCTTCTACCTCCCGTTAAATTTCTGATTATCCGCCTCGGAAGTCATCATTCTCCCTGCCGACGAAGCCATATTCCCCGCCGACGAAGCCATATCTCCAAGAGATCCAAGACCGCCCATAGCGCCTCCCGCTCCCGAAAGCCCCCCAAGCCCCGACAGCGCTGCCGACGACCCGCCGGTAGCCGCCGCCATGCCCAGATTAGCCGCCGTAGTGGCTGACCCGATGATCATTCCCGATATGAGAGCCCCGGCCTGCTGTTCCGCCATGGCAGCCTCATGGTTTAAGATCTGCATAATCAGGCTCTGGCTCTTGTACACGGCCCAGGCCCCTCCGACGATCAAAAACAGCTTCAGCACATTATTGATGGTAGTCCCTCCCGGCAGTTCCAGATCATAGAGACACAACTCACTCCCCGCCAGGACAGGCACCAGAAGAAGGTAGTAGCGCATGGCAAAAATAACCCCGAACCCGGAAAAAAACTTGGCCACAAACATCTCCCTCCATTTGGCAAAGGTGGCCCCGTCGTCTAAGGGTATGGTGGCCACGAAAAACGGCGACACCAGATACAAAAGCAGAAGGTCAAAAGCCCTGCGGATAAACATCATAGCCGCCCCCGCCAGGATAAACAGCATCATAATGCTGCTGGCAAACCCCTCAATAAAATTAAAATTGGAAGGGTAAAAATCTTTCTTTACCGTCGGCATGCTCTTGTAATCCTTTTCCCCATTCATGTAAGGCGCCCTCACTTTGTCACCCAGGGACGGCTTCCGATTCTTCTCTTTCTCCTCCGCGATTCCTGTAACCGGGTTCTTTCTCCCCGCGGTCTCCTTGTCCGCGTCCATACCGGCCGTCAAAAAGATAATGGTTCCCGTGGTGGATTGGCCCTCCTGGGCCTTGCCGAAAGCGTTAATCACCTGGTTGGTCACCGTGCTGGATATCTGCAGCAGGACAACGCACAAAAAGGGGATCATCATAAAGGTTACCGCCGCCTTCATGCCGTTTGCCAGCACCTTGCTTACCGGATTTTTATCCTCCAGGGCCATATCCGAGATGGATTTGGCCGTCTTGTAGATGGTAAAGAGAAAGGAGATAGCCACCGCCATAAGGGTTATGGAAGCAAACGCTAAGGTTACCTGATCCATCTGGAAAAGGGCGTCAAGAAGGTACATATCCTTTTCGTACATCTTCACCGGGGTAATGCCCGCGAACACGTTAAAAATACTTTCCACAAAATCCACCAGAGAGCAGACCACGGCCAGGATGCCCACCAGCCACTCCGACCACATGGACCAGATAACCGACATAAAATAGTCAATAAACACATGGAGGATATCCGTAAGAATAGGCTTAAAAACCTCTGTCAGGATACCGTATATGATTTTCTGTAAAATCTGGATAAATGAACTTATCATCGCTCACTCCCCTATCTGACCTTAACCGTCCTCTTTACATGAATCACAAATACCACGCCGCCTATGATCAGCAGGATCACCAGCGCCACCGCCGCGATTCCGTACACATTCACCTGGTATTTCAGCGTAAACTGCCGGCTGCTTACATTGCCCGCCCCGTCGGTCACACAAAGCTTGTAGGAGCCGGGCTCATTGACCACATAACCTCCGAACCCCTCCTGGACCTGTCCGTTCTTCTCCAGGGTAATAAGGGCAATATCCTGGGACAGATACTCAATATCCGCCCGTCCTCCCTTAACGTTCACCCGGATCTCCGGCGGCAGGGTATCCTTTACGAGAACCACCTGGGCGCCTTCGCCCTCCTCCCCTGTCAGGGTAATCTCATACTGTCCGTCCGCTTTCATAGGCAGATACCGGGGCGATACCCCTTCCACGCTCTCCCCGTCAAAGGCCGCCTGAGTAATCTTCATCCCCGCCGGGGCCAGATACCGGTCCATATCCTTGATGGATGAGGCGATGACAAAGGACCACATCTGTCCGTCCACGTCAAGCCGGTAATACCCCGGCTCGGTAATACTGTTGCCCGGTATGTACTCCACAGGGCTGTCATCCCGGTAAAGCTGTACCGGCTCCCCGTCGGACACGGAAAACTCCACGGCCCCGGGCCCTGTAAGCCCTTCCGGAATGTTGGTAACCAGCTTTCTGCCGTTTTCAAAGGTAACCTCATATTTTCCCGAAGCGCTGTTGTAAACCTGCATCCTGGGTCTGTAAAGGCCTGACTGGTAAGCCCCGCTTAGGTCTTCTGGATTGTCCGCTGCCGAACCGTTTCCGTCCCGGCCTTCGCCGCCGTCTCCCAAACCGCTTCCGTCCCGGTCTTCACCGCCCGCTCCCGGACCGCTTCCGTCCTGGTCTTCACCGCTTTCTCCCGGACCGTTTCCGTCCTGGCCTTCGCCGTCCGCTGCCGGACCGCTTCCGTCCTGGCTTTCACCGCCTGCTGCCGAACCGCTTCCGTCCTGGCCTTCGCCGCCTGCTGCCGGACCGCTTCCGTCCTGGCTTTCACCGCCTGCTCCTGTACCGCTTCCCATACCGCTTCCTCCCAGGCCGCTCCCGAATCCCAGGCTTCCCATTCCCGAAGCCCCGGTCTTGCCGCTGCCTCCTGACTGTTGGCCGGCATAGCTCTCCCAGTCCACCTGGTAACCCAGACCCGAACCGCCCGGACTCTGCTCCGATCCCTCACCGTCCTCCTGGGGCGGCTTTTCCTGGATGCGGAACCGGAAAATAGCCCGGTACTCCTTCTGCTCCGAAAAAGGCCTGTCAGGGTTCTCAATGGCTGTCAATCTGGCCACATAGGTTCCATACCCGCTGACGGCCCTTCCCGGCGTATAATCAATCAGAGCCCCGTCCTTTTCCATGGTCACGAACATGTTCTGTGGGATATCCAGAATCACGCCCTTATCCGTAATCCCACCGTTGCCCACATTGGTATAAAAAAAGAACCGATCCTCCATGGACTCCTCATAAACCTTGTAGGCTTCATGGTACTTCTCTTTCAGCGTCACCTCGGTCACCGACGGAACCCCCAAAACCAGATCCTCTTCCGTTTCCGTTCCCTGTCCCTGGGCCGCTGCCCCGGGACCCGTGTAATCCTCCTGGTTTCTGGAAGTCTGGGGCGACAAGGCAGCCGTCCCGCTGCCAAAGCTGTCCGCATTGCCGTCCCAGTCATAAAAAGAATCCGACACATAAACTTCTCCCCGGGACTCAACACTCCAGGCGGGAATCTGAACCCAGGCCGCCAGAGCCAGAGCCCCCACAGCCATTTTCCACTTAACCTGCATCCCGGTCCTCTCCTTCGTCCTCTTCTTCCTCCAGAGCCGCCACAATATAATTGCGCTCCTCCAGATCATAATACACCTCATCCCCAAAAAACGCGTTCATCCGCACCTCGGTCAAATCCATGGCCCCCATCTGGTAAAGGGGACATTTGTAGCTGGGGGTAAACTTGGTCTTTAAAGGGTAATTTCCAAAAGTAACGATAATGGCATTGCCTGTGTCCGTCTTGTTGTTCAGCTTCTGCAGCTCCGACGGGTAGATCAGGGGGCGGGTCTGCAATTGGCTGGACACATTAATATTGCCCTGCTTATCCCCCATGGAAGAGGAAATGCTGGAGGTGGACACGGTCATATTGCCGCACAGCTTGGAAAACTCCTCGCAGGTCTCAATATCATTGGACCCGATAAACAT
>JAAWLV010000190.1 GCA_022798105.1 Hungatella sp. | reverse complement strand
GTATTAGCGCTGCCTTATTCCCTTAAGTTAACAGAAGCCAGGGCAATTCATGTTGTTCTGAACCGTAGCTGCTCCTTAAGTAAATGACATTGGTTCACACCCAACATCATGACATTGCCAGTGAACAGTAACTCTGTTTGGAATAGTTTGGAATAGATTTCAGCGGCAGATTGACAGATTGAGCCCAATCTGCTACAATAAGGAAAATCTGCATGAAGCAGGCCGAAAAGATAGAAGTCTTTTTATTTAAGATTTATTTGGAATTCCCGAACGAGTGTTCTATGAGAGCATTGGCTTTCCAGAAGGAGAGCGGTATGCTTTCATTTTTTTTGGAGCGGAAGCGGGGATTTTCGGTAAACGGATGAATAGAAAGGGTGAGAGAATCATGAGAAACAAAAAGTTTGCCCCGCTGCTTTTGATGGCTTTGGCGGTGGCTTTAACTGCCTGCGGTGCAGAGAACAGCCGGGGCTCCGGCAGCGTGACAGAGGCGCAGGTTCGAGAATCGGCTGCTTTGTCTGAAACGGCTTGGGAGAAAGACGGAGAGCTTCAGGAGGAAGAGGGGCAGCAAAAACCGGAAACGCGGATTGTGACAGACGTGTGGAACCGTCAGGTGGAGATTCCCTGTGAGGTAAACTCCATCATCTGCCTGGGTTCCATGGCCCCCCGCTTTGCGGCTTACCTGGATGTGGTGGATCGGATGGTTGGGGCGGAGGACAGTGATATTAAGCAGATGTCCGTGCGCTATGACTACAGCCCCGTGTACCATGACCGGCTAAAGGAGCTGCCCAGCGTGGGGCCCGGCGGCGGAAGCGGGGAGAACAACGGTTACGCAGAGCAGATCATAGGGCTTTCGCCGGATGTGATCCTTGCCGGGTTTGATGAGGCCGGGGCTGAAGAGCTGCAGCGGCAGACCGGCATTCCGGTGGTCAGCGTCCGCTATCGGACCCAGGGGTTTCTTGATGAGGGCTTTTACAGGGCTATGAGAGTGTTCGCCGAGACCGTGGGGGCCCAGGAGCGGTGTGAAGAGGTTCTTGCCTATGCGGATGCCTGCAGGGAGGATCTGGCGGAGCGTGTGAAGGATGTTAAAGATGAGGAGAAGCAGAAGGCCTACACAGGAGCGGTGACCTTTAACGGGCGCCATGGGTTCGGGTTTACCTATGTGAATTTTCCGGCGTTTACGGCAGTCAATGGGAAAAACGTGGCGGACGAACTTCTGGAGAGCCGGACCGGGGATGCTGCCAAAGCCGCGGCCGAGACAGGGAAGGCATATATCGGCAATGACGGCTTTGAGGTGGATTTGGAGCAGATTATCCGCTGGGATCCGGATATTATTTTTCTGGATCCGGGAAATATGGATCTGGTCAATGACGAGTACAGGAATAATCCTGACTTTTTTCAGTCTCTTCGGGCTGTCAGGGAGGGAAAACTGTACACCATGCCGTCCACCAATGCCGCCGGCCCAAACATCACCTATCTTCTGATCAATGCTTATTACGCCGGAATTGTGCTGTATCCGGATCAGTTTGCGGATGTTGTGCTGGAGGAGAAGGCCGGGGAAATCATGGAGCAGATGCTGGGGGCGGATTTCTTTCAGGAAATGGAAGAGGGCGGGCTGTATTACGGGACCATTGCCATAGGCGGATAAAATCAGGAAAGGTTTTGAGGTTTTGAGGAAATGAAGGGTTCTGAGAGCAGTAGGATTCCCGAAAGGGAAGAGAAGGCATACCAGAGGTATCTCCGGCGCAAATGGCTGATTCTTCTGGCCATGGCGGCGGTGACTTTGGCCTCCTTTATGGCCTCCCTCATGGCCGGGTCATCGGATCTGAGTCTGAGGGAGGTGGCCGCAGCGCTTTTTGGGGGAGGGACAAAGCAGACCCGCACCATTGTGTGGAATGTGCGGCTGCCCCGGGTGTGTGCGGCTGTGGCAGTGGGGACGGCGCTTGCCATGTGCGGCTGTATTATGCAGAACGTGCTGCGCAATCCCCTGGCCTCCGCGTCGACTCTGGGGGTATCCCAGGGGGCTTCATTCGGGGCGGCGGTGTCCATTGTCTGCATGGGGGCGGGGAGTCAGCTGAACGGAGGAAGCTCTTTGGGCGCCCTGAATATCACAAACCCGGGGCTGGTGACACTCTGGGCTTTTCTTGGAGGAATCGTGACTACGGTTCTGATCTTGTTTCTGTACCGGCTTAAGGGGATGACGCCTCCGGCCATGGTGCTGGCCGGGGTGGCGGTCAGCTCCATGTTCAGCGGAGGCACCACCCTGGTCCAGTATTTTGCCGATGATGTGATGGTGGCTACGGTGGTTTACTGGACCTTTGGGAATCTGGGCCGGGCCGGCTGGGGGGAGATCGGCCTCATCGGGATTTTAAGCGGTTTGGCCTTTTTGTTCTTTATGTTTCACCGGTGGAATTACAATGCCATGGAGAGCGGCACGGACACGGCCAAAAGCCTGGGGGTTCCGGTGGAAATCCTGGTTCCGGCAAGCATGGCGGTCTGCGCCCTCATCGCGTCGGCGTCTGTGGCCTTTGTGGGGTGCATTCATTTTATCGGCCTTATTGCGGCCCATATTATGCGGCGTTTGGTCGGCAATGACTTCCGGTTTCTGATTCCGGCTGCGGCCCTGTGCGGCGCGGCCATTCTTTTGGTATCGGACATTGCCTGCCGGGTGCTTATTCCGCCTGTGGTACTGCCCATCGGCGCGCTGACCTCTTTTCTGGGTGCGCCCCTGTTTTTGTATCTGATTATGAGAAGGGGGAGCGTGGGATGATCGATATTCAGCACATCAGCTTTTCTTATGGAAGAAAACGGATTTTGTCCGATGTATCCTTTCAGGCCCAGGCGGGGGAGTGCGTGGCCATCCTGGGCAACAACGGGGCGGGAAAGAGTACCTTTATCACCTGTTTGAACCGGATCCGCCGGCCGGAGGGCGGGGAAGTGCTCATTGACGGCCGCCCTGTAAGGAGGATGAGCCGGAGGGAGCTGGCAAGGAGCGTGGCTTATGTGGCCCAGAACAATGAGATGAGCCAGGTTACGGTGTTTGACTGTGTGCTTTTAGGGCGCAGGCCTTACATGAGATGGGGGGCGAGCCGGCAGGATGGGGAATTGTGCCGGGCAATGCTTAACCGGGTGGGCATGGAGGAGTTTCAGCTGAGGAACCTGGATGAACTGTCCGGCGGGGAACTGCAGAAGGTGATGCTGGCCAGGGCTCTGGTCCAGGAGCCTGACCTGCTTTTGCTGGACGAGCCTACCAGCAGCCTGGATCCGAAGAATCAGTACGAGATGATGGCCCTGGTCAGAGAAGTGGCCAGGGAGAGAAAGATTACGGTTCTGGTGGTTATCCATGACCTGAATCTTGCCCTGCGGTTTTGCGACCGGTTCTTTTTTTTGAAGGACGGCAGGGGATACTGCTACGGGGATAGCCAGGTGGTAACCGGGGATGTGATCCGGCAGGTTTACGGGATCCGCGGGGAGACTGTTCAGATAAACGGGACGAAAGCGGTGATTATCGGGTAGGGAGGAGAGCCGGGTGTGCGGCGGGGTGTGTACCGGAAATTGCTGTATTGTTGAGTGGGCAAAGTTGGGGCGGATTTGGTCGTGAGGCCAGCGAGGGGAGGAAGGCTGTGTGCCAGGCGGGTGAATATATGCCGTAGAGATGAGACCAGGAAAACAGGAGGGCCACACCCCGAGTGTTTTCCGCTTTAAGGGCTCATCGGAATGCCTGGCATATCTGAACCCGGTCGGCACACAG
>JAAWLV010000007.1 GCA_022798105.1 Hungatella sp. | reverse complement strand
TCCACGTACGCCTCATAAATTTATGCACATCTGACAAAAAATCATCTCACAAAATCAGGCACAAAGAGACTCCGAGAGTACATCAGTATGTACCCTCGGAATCTCTCCTGCGCCTGCCTTTGCGGCTGATTTTCCGCTGTATGCACCTAAATTTAAGCAGCATACATTCCGCGTACTCAGGTACAAAGAGGCTCCGTGAGTCCGTGATGGGTGATGATCAGTTCCATATGGCCCTGGCAGTGTACCGTGCCGTAGCCCGCCGGTACCAGAATATGATCACCTGCTTTTACGTGACGGGTATCCAGCATGCCGTCTCCGGATATAACATCTATCAGCATAAACGGATAGAGCTGGCTAATTGAAACCTGGGTTTTAATGTCCCATTTGTCTACGGAGAAGTAAGGGCCGTCCACCAGTATCCGGGTCTCATATCCATCATATTTCTGTACGGCTCCCATGGTATCCGCATCTGTGTGAGGGCAGGTGATTACATCCATGCTTTCCTTTAGGTGAAGCTGCCTTGGTTTTCCGTCCTGCAGACGCCCATAGTCATACAGCCGATAAGTGGTATCGCTGTTTTGCTGTACTTCCAGAAGCAGAGTACCTTTGCGGATGGCGTGAATTGTCCCGGCGGGAATGTAGAAGAAGTCGCCTTTGCGGATGGGAAATTTTCTGAGAAGCTCGTCCCACCGGCCGCCGCCGATCATCTGCTGCAATTCCTCCCGGTTTCGGGCATGATGCCCGATGATAATATCCGCGTCCTGGTCGCAGTCCAGGATATACCAGCATTCGGTCTTTCCCTGGCTGCCGTTTTCATGGCAAAACGCATATTCATCATCCGGGTGTACCTGAATGCTCAGATGGTCGTTGGCATCGATAATCTTCACCAGCAACGGAAATTCTTTTCCGTCCATGCCTCCGAACAGTTCCCTGTGATTCTCCCAAAGGCTTTTAAGGGTTTGGCCGTCATAGGTGCCTCCCACAACCGTGCTTGTTCCGTTTGGATGGGCGCTGATGACCCAGGCTTCCCCGGTGTCGTCTCCCGGTATGGAATAGCCGTAAAAATCTTTCATCTTATGGCCGCCCCACAGAACCTGTTTAAAAAACGGTTTAAAAAATATCAGTTCTTTCATTATGATTCCTCCTGAAATAAGAATATCACAAAGAGGCAGAAAATAAAAGGGCCGGATTATTCGTTTTCCTCAGCCGCCGCTTTGCCTAGAACCCTGTCGTTGATCTTGACGAACGGAAGATACAAGAGTACGCCGACAGCAATGATCACAAGCTGCACAAGCACCGCGCGGAAATCGCCGCCGGTAGCCAGATAACCGCTTAATAAAGGCGGGGTGGTCCAGGGGATGTAGACGACGCACTCGTTCATAAAGTTCAGGGCGGTAGCCATGTAGCCGATGATGATGCCGATAGCAGGCAGCAGCACAAAAGGAATGATCATGGTAATGTTGTAAACGATGGAGTAGCCGAAAATAACCGGTTCATTAATATTAAAGCATCCGGGAACCGCGGACATTTTACAAATAGCGCGGGTTGCCTTATTGCGCCCGAACAGCAAAGTGGCAATAATCAGGGCAATGGTAGAACCGGATCCGCCCATCATGCCAAAGGCGGGAACGAAGGCTACATTGATAATGTTGGGTATGGCCTCTCCTGCAGCATAGGCAGCCATGGCATGGGTCATATTAACAATCAGCAGAGGTTCCAGGAGAGAGCCGTAGATTACGGTCTGGTGAATACCGAACAGCCACAAAAAGTTTCCCAGAGAGTAAAGTATGACACAGCCAAAGAGTCCGGTGGTAACGCCCCGGAGAGGCTCCTGTATCATAACCGTGATGATAGTGATCAAATCAGTGTGGAACACATTGTTTAAAACGGCAGAGATAACGGCAAAAACCGACATGACCAATATAAATGGGATCAATACAGAAAATGATTTGCCAACTGCCGGAGGGATGTTCTCCCCCATGTTTATCTGCAGTTTTTTGATTCCGGATATATAGATAAATAATTCCGTCGCGGCCAGGCCGATGAGAATACCTGCAAACATTGCCTGCGTGCCGGTGTTGCTGAAAGCCAGAACGCCTGAAACCGCTACGCCCTCTGAGGCTCCGTCAGGAACTACGGTGACGGTTCCGGGCATCATAATGATAAGGGTCGCCAGAGATACCAGCATAGCTGCGACGGGATTGTCATAGCCTCTGTTTCTGGACAGGCAGTAGCCGATTACTGCGGTGACCAGCAGGGAACTGATATTTAAAGTTGCGTTTACCAGCAGATTGCCCCAGTACTGGGCGTTTGCCAGGGCCGAACCGCTTAATATCCACTGAAATACGGTATTGTTAAATAAAACTGCCAGGCCGGCCAATATGTAAAGGGGCATAATGGTGGCAAATGCGTCCCTTAAGGAACTTAAATGTATCTGGCTGCCCAGTTTTGCGGCAAACTCGGTAAATTTATCAATAAATTTGGAATTTTGCAGTGAAGTGCCCATATTAATCCTCCTTGTCTCTCTGCTCAATGAGATTCCTGATCCAGTGAGCCGATTTCTTCAGTTTTCTCTCATAGTTATTCATCAAATCAACTTCAACAAAGCCGTATCTGTTTTTAAATGCATTGCTCCAGGACCAGTTGTCAATCACTGCCCAGTAGTGATACCCGACACAGTTGGCGCCGTTTTCTATGGCTTTCATAACCCACTCCAGGTGTTCCCGGACAAACTCAATGCGGTAGTCGTCCTGGATCTCCCCGTCCTCGCTGCGGAACCGATCCTCATGCTCCACACCCATGCCGTTTTCCGAGATAAAAAATTTCATATCCGGGTATTCCTGCTTCATCTTCATCCCGAAATCATAGATTCCTTTTGGATAGATTTCCCAGCCGCGGTAGATATTCATCTTTCGCTCCGGCCATATGTAGGGTTCTGCAAATCTGGGATAGCCGTGTTCATCCGTCTTCTCGCCGGGGGCCTGAACCCTGGTGGGCTGGTAGTAGTTGAATCCCAGCCAGTCCACGCGGCCGCATTTTAAAATTTCTTTGTCACCGGGCCGGGTCTGGGGGAGTACGCCATGTGCTTCCAGGGTATCGAAGACATCCTGGGGCAGTGTTCCTTGGGTACACAGATCAAGCCACCAGCGGTTGTGGATGCCGTCTGTCATGCGCAGGGCTTCCAGATCCTGAGCAGTGGGATTTTCTTTTGTGTAGGGAGGGGCAAACGCATTGATGAGTCCTATCTGAGCGTCATCCAAAAGGTATCCCTCTTCTTTGGCTATACGGAATTCGCGGACAGCCAGGCTGTGAGCCAGAGCGATATGGTACTGTACCTGAAGACCCCGTCTCTCGTCTTTTAGAAATGGATACCAGTTTCCCAGACGGTATTCCTGATCCGGCTCCACGATAGGCTCATTAAATGTAAACCAGTAGCGGATTTCCTTGCCGAATTCCCGGAACGCGGTTCTCGCATAGACCGCATAGGCTTCTACCACTTCCCGGTTTTCCCATCCCCCTCTGTCATACAGGTAAGCGGGCATGTCAAAATGATACAGATTCATAAACAGTTCAATGTCATTGTCCCTGGCGCAGGCACACACGTTATGGTAAAATGCGGCGCCCTCAGGATTCAGTTTCTGATTCCTGTCCATAAGCCTGGTCCACTGGATGGAGGTGCGGAAGGAGTCGAGGCGGAGGCTCTTTAACAGCTTAATGTCCTCCTGGTATTTCTCGTAAAAATTGTTGCCCACATAGCTGCCTACCTTGTTGTAAAAGTCAGAGATAGACCGGTCGGACCAGGCGTCCCAGAAGCTTTCCAGACGATGGTCTTTTTTGTAGGCGCCTTCTGTCTGGGGGCCGGACATGGCTGCGCCCATAAAGAACCCCTTTGGAATAGATAACTGCATGTACTTCTCCTTTCTGAAATTATAAATATTATGATTTATAATAAATATGTTATAACTAATTTTAATAATATCATAATTTTTTAAAAATGCAAGTGTTTTTTATTATTTTTTCAGCGGGATGATTTTAGGCAGGCTTTCGAAAGAAAAAGAAAAATACTGCAGACATATGACAAGAGCATGCTGTCTGCAGTATCGGGATTTTCATATACCATTCGTTTTATTGAACACTGACTGTGCGCAGTTCAAAACAGTCTGCGCGGTGTCTTGATTTGGAGTACTCAAAGATTCGGCCGTCGCCTAAGTAAGCTACCTGCTCCACCTCCAGAATAGGAAGGGGGGCTTCTCCGATTTCCAGCCATATCCGCTCCTGCT
Organism: Hungatella sp.; assembly: GCA_022798105.1. Classification (GTDB taxonomy): domain Bacteria; phylum Bacillota; class Clostridia; order Lachnospirales; family Lachnospiraceae; genus UBA3402. Next base: position 27,279 of record JAAWLV010000007.1, on the reverse strand, counting down.
TGGTGGGCATGGATGCCCGCACAATGCGGTGGGCGCTTTGAATTTTGAGTTTTAAGGTGTTTTCAATATAGGCGTAAATGGACCCCCTTACCACCTCATCGGTGATTCCGGTGATAATATCCGTGGGCATGTAGGTGTATTCCGTCACATAGGGCCGTCCGTCCACCATTCTGGTGCGGCAGATATAACAGACAAAAGCACCCTGGGGGATCTGCAGCTGGTCGGCTACCTGGGCAGATGCTTTCAGAGGCTGAAAATCGTGTATTACGGAAGTGATTTGGCTGGCAGGTTTATCTTTGGAGAAACCGCCGAACTGCTGAGAACGTGCAAACTCCTCATGGTTGACAGTACCGCCGGATATAGCTTTGACAAAAGTTCCGGAACCCCGCCGTTTGGTGATGAGACCGTTGTGCACCAGATGTTCCATAGCCTCCCGTATGGTGATGCGGCTGGCACCGTATTCTTTGCACAATTCAAGTTCCTGGGGAAGCTTTTCGTCTGGTTTGTAGAAGCCGGAAAGGATTTTAGACTGAATATCCTGGGCAATGATTTCGTATTTATACATGATGATGTACTCCTAAAAATTTAATACAGCCGGCTGCATGAAAAATAACCGGAAGACCAATAGCTTCCGGTTAAAAATAAAAGCGCGAGACGGGATTCGAACCCGCGACCCTCGCCTTGGCAAGGCGATACTCCACCACTGAGCCACTCGCGCAGAAACATACTTCATATTTATCTTTTAAAGACAAAAAATATTTTATCATAATTTTTTTTTAAAATCAATACCTAATTAAATATTTTTGGAGCATATTTTGTCAGAATTTTAAGACTGCCGGTATTCTTTCGGAGACATCCCATAACATGCCCGGAAAATCCGGTGAAAATAGCTGGTGTTGTCATATCCCACCGCAGCGCAGATATCGGTAACAGGCAGGCGGGTTGTCTGAAGCAGAAAGGCGGCCTGATTCAGCCTTTTGGCCTGAAGCAGTTCTTTGTAGGTGCGGCCCAGGAGCCCCTTGATCATACGGCTGAGCCAGGGGACATCATAGCCTAAAAGCTGAGCCAGCTCCCGCAGTTCGCCGCAGCGGTAATGCTCGTCAATATAGCGGAGTACCTGAAAGATCAGCTGCTGATCAAAGGACTGGGTGCCTGTGTTTAACCGGTCTGTGTAGTGAGTCAGCTGAAGCAGAAGAAGCCCCATGGTAAACTGGTTGATGCTGCGTTTGGAAGGCTGGCTGTTCAAAAGGGTCCACACCATATTTTCCATAAGGTTTTGGACGGGAAGGATGTCTGCCACCTGAAAGTGGAGATAGCGGCCATAGCGGCTGTCACGGCGCAGGCAGTCTACCAGAAAATTCCGAAGAATATTGCCCTCCTCCCCCATCATGCGGAAGGTAGTGTCAAAAAATTCGGGCAGGATTATAAAATTTACCGCGATGTCGGAGCGGGAGGCAGGCAGGATCTCCTGGACAGCGTTCTGGTTCAGAAATAAGATCTCCCCGGTTTTTAAAACCACCTGATTTCCGTCGATAATGTGGGAAGTCTGTCCCTGGCACATATAGATTACCTCCACATAATTATGGCGGTGCCTGGGAAAATGGACGAAGCGGGTGTGCGGGCGGATCTGTATCAATTTCCCCTGATCCAGCATTTTTTTGCTGTCGATGATGAGCTGGGAGTGTTCGGTGTACCTTGTCCGGTCGATTTCGCCGCGGCCGGAAAGGATCTCCTGTTCTTCGTCGGTAATAACGCTTAGGCGGTTTATCAGTTCCTGGTCCATGACGGCTCCTTTCAGAAAATTACGTTCCGATATAAAAATGATTATACTCTGTGATATACGGTAAAATCAACCATTTTTTAAAAGAATATTTGCAAATAAAGACGTAGTTTTACACAAGCCACGTCCTTTTATTTTAAGAAACCATAGGTTACAATGGTTTTATAAACAACAGGTGACAGTGAAACGGAGGAGGCTATGGAGCAATATTTTCTTGCGGTGGACATCGGGGCGTCCAGCGGCCGTCACATTCTGGGAAGGGCGGAAGAAGGGCGGATAACCCTGGAAGAGATTTACCGGTTTCCCAACGGAATGAAGCCGACAGGCGGACAGCTGTGCTGGGATGTGGAGGAGCTGTGGAACCATATAATTGCAGGCATGAAAAAATGCAGGGAGCTTGGAAAGATTCCTGTGAGCATGGGGATTGATACCTGGGCCGTGGACTATGTCCTTCTGGATAAAGAGGACCGGATTGTGGGAAATACTGTGGGATACCGGGATGGGAGAACCCAGGGGATGGACGGGGAAGTGTACCGGATAATCCCTCAGGAAGAGCTGTATGGGCGGACCGGGATTCAGAAGCAGATTTTTAATACCATCTACCAGTTCATGGCGGTGAAAAAACAGAATCCGGAGTATCTGGAACAGGCAAAGGCTATGCTGATGATTCCCGATTACTTTCATTTCCGCTTAACCGGGGTGAAATGCCAGGAGTACACCAACGCCACAACAACCCAGCTTATAAATCCTGAGACCAACACATGGGATTACGACCTGATTAAAAAGCTGGGATACCCTGAAAGCTGGTTCGGTCCGCTGTCCATGCCCAAAACCGTCCTGGGAAATCTGTCTCCGGAGGTGGAGAAGGAAGCAGGGTTTACCTGCAAGGTGGTGCTTCCCGGCACCCATGACACGGCGTCGGCCGTGGCGGCAGTTCCCTCCAATGAAGAGGATGTGCTTTACATAAGTTCCGGAACCTGGTCCCTTATGGGGACGGAGCGGCCGAAAGCCGACTGCTCCGGGGTGAGCAGAGCGCACAATTTCACCAATGAAGGCGGATATGAGTACAGATTCCGCTATCTGAAAAATATTATGGGGCTGTGGATGATCCAGTCTGTAAAGAAGGAATTGAGCGAGGCGGGACAGGATTACTCGTTTGCCCGGCTGTGCCAGCTGGCCGAAAGTGAAACCATAGAGTCGGTGGTGGACTGCAATGACAGCTGTTTCCTGGCTCCGGCCAGCATGATCGGGGCGGTGCAGGAGTTCTGCAGAAATTCCGGACAGCGTATTCCCGAGACTCCGGCCCAGCTGGCCTGCGTTATCTACCGAAGCCTGGCGGAATGCTACAAACAGACAAAGAGGGAGCTGGAGGAGATAACGGGAAAAGTTTACAGCCGGATTCATATTGTGGGAGGCGGGGCCAACGCAGATTATTTAAACCAGCTGACGGCTGACGCTGCCGGCTGCCCGGTGTTTGCGGGACCTACGGAGGCCACGGCTGTGGGCAACCTGGCAGTGCAGATGATAGGGGCAGGAGTGTACCGCAATTTGCGGGAGGCGAGGGACGGGATCTTCCGATCCTTTGGGATCAAAGAGTATATGCCCAAAACATTTGAGGGTGCTTAAACAGGCAGAGAGGAGAAGGTTATGGTAAGAAAGGGATTTAAAATGTTCCTTTACCCGGGGATGGCAGCGGAGTATGAGAAACGGCACAACCAGCTGTGGGATGAGATGAAGGAGATGATTCACCGGCACGGAGGACGCAATTATTCCATTTATCTGGACAAGGAGACCAACGTGCTCTACGGCTATCTGGAAGTGGAGGATGAGGAGCTGTGGGCCAAATCGGCAGATACGGCCATTAACCGCAAATGGTGGGATTATATGGCGGATATTATGGAGACCAATGAGGATAACAGCCCGGTATGCGTGGATCTGGCACCGGTATTTCATTTAGATTGAGGGAGGATAACAGCATGAATGTAAAAGAGCGTTATGAGGCAGCAAGGGAAATGTACAAGGCTATGGGAGTGGACACGGATAAGGCCCTGGAGGCATTGAAAGCCATCCCGGTTTCCATGCACTGCTGGCAGGGAGATGATGTGGTGGGCTTTGACGGGGCGGGAGCGCTGTCCGGCGGAATCCAGACCACCGGCAATTATCCGGGGAGAGCCAGGACGTGGGAGGAGCTGATGGCGGACATGGATAAAGCCCTCAGCCTGATTCCCGGGAAACACCGGATTAACCTTCACGCCAGCTATGCCATTTTTGAAAAGGGACAGGAAGCGGACAGAGATAAGATCGAGCCGAAGCATTTTCAGAAATGGGTGGATTTTGCAAAAGAAAGGGGACTGGGGATTGACTTTAACCCAACCTGCTTCTCCCACCCGAAGGCGGAAAACGGAACGCTCTCCAGCGAGATTCCCGAAATACGCAGATTCTGGATCGACCACTGCATTGCCAGCCTGAAGATTTCCGAGTATATCGCCGGACAGCTGGACAATCCGGTGACCATGAATATCTGGATCCCAGACGGCTTCAAGGATATTCCCGGGGATCGCACTGCGCCCAGGGCAAGGCTCAAGGATTCCCTGGATCAGATTCTGGCCTGCGGGTACGATAAAAGCAAAGTATATGTGGCGGTGGAATCCAAAGTGTTTGGCATCGGCATGGAGAGCTGTACCGTAGGTTCCCATGAATTTTATATGAATTACGCAGCTAAGAACGATATTCTCTGCCTGCTGGACAACGGGCACTATCATCCCACGGAGGTGGTGTCCGATAAGATTCCTTCCATGCTGCTGTTCTTTGACAAGGTTGCTCTCCATGTAACCCGTTCCGTCCGCTGGGACAGCGATCATGTGGTATTGTTTGACGACGAGACAAGGGAGATTGCCAAGGAGATTGTGAGAAACGGCGCTGACAGGGTACTTTTGGCCCTGGATTTCTTCGACGCAAGCATTAACCGGGTGGCTGCCTGGGTGTCGGGTATGAGAAATATGCAGAAAGCCCTTCTGTTTGCCCTTCTGGAACCGGGCAGGGAGCTGGCAAGGCTGCAGGAGCAGAGGGATTTCACCAAGCTGATGATGGTTATGGAGGAGTTAAAGTGCTATCCCTTCGGCGACGTGTGGGATTACTTCTGCCAGCTGAACCATGTTCCGGTAAAAGAGGCCTGGTACGAGGCCGTGCTGGAGTATGAGAGGGAAGTGCTGAGCAAAAGGCAGTGAGCAAATACGGCAGGGAAAAATAGTAGGAGGAGACGGTCTTGAAAGTATTGGAAGCGGAGTTTGTAAAGGGATTTATCCGCATGTGCGACGATGGTTTTAATCAGAACTGGCATGAGAGGAACGGCGGTAATTTAAGCTACCGCGTGAAAGCAGAGGAGATTGAGAGCATTAAGGAGGAACTGTCAGAGGCAAGTCCGTGGCAGCCCATTGGAACCGGCGTGCCGGGACTGGCAGGGGAGTACTTCCTGGTAACAGGAAGCGGGAAATATTTTCGAAATGTGATTCTGGATCCGGCAGCGAATATCTGCATTGTGCAGGTAGATGCTTCAGGCAAAAATTACCGGATCTGCTGGGGGCTTATAAACGGCGGCCGGCCTACAAGCGAGCTTCCCTCCCACCTGATGAACCATGAAGTGAAAAAGCAGGTTTCCGGAGGGAAACACAGGGTTATCTACCACGCCCATCCTGCCAATATTATTGCACTGACCTTCGTGCTTCCTCTGGAGGACAAAGTATTTACCAGAGAGCTGTGGGAGATGGCTACGGAATGTCCGGTGGTATTTCCGGACGGAGTAGGGGTGGTAGGCTGGATGGTTCCCGGAGGCCGCGACATCGCGGTAGCCACCAGCGCCATGATGAAGAAATATGATGTGGCTGTGTGGGCCCATCACGGGTGCTTCTGTTCGGGGGAAGATTTTGATCTGACCTTCGGCCTGATGCATACGGTGGAAAAGTCGGCGGAGATTCTTGTGAAAGTGCTGTCGGTCAGGCCGGATAAGCTGCAGACTATCTCCCCCCGGAATTTCAGGGATCTGGCTGCGGATTTTAAGGTGACGCTGCCGGAGGAGTTTTTGTTTGAAAAATAAGCAGGGATAAAAACATAGGAAATGCATATAAATAAAAAGAACAGGCGGATGTATTATGCTGCCCGTTCTTTTTATTTTCAGCGGCGGATGTGTCAGTGCCTGCTTTCTGTATCGCTGTATACCTGGCAGAATCTGGCCGCAAAGGAGGGCGGTTCCTGTCCGGCGTACAGGTGGGAAATATCCCCGATGCGCAGGGCGCGGAAGGAGGCGACGCCCTGCTGGCGTTCTTCCGACACGATCTCCGTTACGGAAGAGGGAGCCAGGGCAACACCGTGCCACAGTGTAAAAGGGGATACGTTCCACAGGTGGGATAAAAGAGCGCAAATAATACCGAAGTGGCAGTAGCAGGCAATGGTTTTGGTGCTTTCCCGGACCACCCGGTAGTATCGGCCGTCTCTCACATATCCGTATGTTTCCAAAAGCCGGTCAAGTTCCCGGCAGACTTGTCCATAAACCTGGACGGCATCGCCGTTTCGGGCCGCCTCGGACTGTTTCCATTGTTCGGGATCCGTATATTCCGGATGCCGTGCCAGGTAGGAAGGGACCATATCCCAGATAACATTGCGCACGGCGTATGCGTTGTCTTCTTTTGAGGCCTCGGGATAGGCTTTTGCCAGATTTTCCGCCCCGTTCAGGTCAACTTTGGCGGGAAATTCTTTAAGCCAGTCCAATACCCTGGCCTCTTTGCCAAGCGCTTTGAGGGAATAGGAGGCTGTGTCACGGGCCCGTCCAAGGGGGGACATATAACAGTCGTCTATATCCAGGGACGGGGCGCTGTCTGCCAAAAGAGAAGCCTCCCGGCGGCCTTTTTCTGTGAGAGTGTCGTGTTCATAGTCAGGATCTCCGTGTCGGATAAGCAGGATTCGCATAGGTTTTATCTCCATAATCTGATATAATGTCTGGTCTGTGCCATCTGTCATCTTATCAGAGGACGGAAATGGTGTCAATGGGGAGCCGCGAAGTATATGTCCCATCGCCGGAGGCGATTTGGAATGGCGGACTGGGTTACAAACTTAAGTTAAGTTTATGACATTGCCAGTGAACAGTAACCTAATATCGAAATAAAACTGACGAATAGCTACTAAATCATGGACAAATGGAGAAAGATTGGTTATAATGTAAAATGCAAATCCAAAAGACGGGAGATGAGGGAGGGTATGGGATACAAAAAATCCGTGTTCCAAAGTCTGGCCATGGTAACCCAGCTGGGGCTGTGCGTGGTGACACCGATCCTGTTTTGCGTTTTTGCAGGTAATTACATCGATTCCAGGTATGGGACGAAAACGCTGGTATTTCTTCTGATTTTGGGCACGCTGGGAGGCGGGCGCGGCGCCTATGTGATGGCGAAGCGGTTCATTGACCGGCAGGCGAAGGAGGAAGAGCAGGAAAGGGCGAGACTAATCGAATCAGTACTTCAGGATCCATCTGTGACCAGACCCAAAACACCAGGCAGGATTCGTTCCGGCAGGGAACAGACAGATGCCGCAAAGGGCAGGGGAGGAACTACATGAGCAGTCATTTAAAACGCCTTGTTCTGGAGATGTCAGTCGGGATGTTTGCCTATGTGTCGATTCTGGGAGCTTTGGCAGTTATCTTTCAAGATGGCCTGGCAGGCGCGGGGTTTTTATTAAGCCCGGTGTTAGTGGGGCTTTTTCTTGGTTTCGCGGCGGACGTGGTGATGCTTGTCCATATGGCATGTATTACGGAGCGGGCTGCGGGGAGCCGGGATGAGGGATATGCCAACAAGACGACAGTGGTACAGTCTGCTCTGCGCAGAGTGGTCTTTATCGCTGCCTTGTTTATCCTGGGAAGCCGTCCGCAGATTGATGCGGTGGCAATGATCATTGGGGCTTTAGGCCTCAAGGCGGGGGCGCTGCTTCAGCCGGTTGTTCACAGGACTTTCTTTAGGGGTTCCGAACAAAGCTCCGGGGAAAGTACTATTGAGGAAAGGAGGACGGTGTATGGGAATAATGAAAATTCCGATGGTAGTCCACGAGCCTGACTTCATGATCCATGGTGTTTTTAAATATGAGGCGTTTGGGCAGGAATTGTGGATTACGGACACTACTGTGGGGGCATGGATTATTACGGCTGTGCTGCTTCTCATTGGTTTTATTGCCAGCAGGAAGCTTAAGGCAGCTACAGACAGCAGCATTCCGGGGGCATTCCAAAATGCTCTTGAGATGGGGATGGAAGCGCTGGAGAACATGGCACAGGGAATCCTGGCCGGCAATGCCAGGAAGTTTGTCAATTACATCGGAACCATTTTTTTGTTCATTCTGTTTTGCAACCTGAGCGGCCTGTTTGGCCTGAGGGCTCCGACAGCAGATTTTGGTGTTACTTTTTTACTGGGTATGTTTACATTTTTCATTGTAAACTATCAGGGACTGAAGAACCGGGGAGTAGGCCATTTTACAAGCCTGTTCCAGCCGATTCCGGTGCTGTTTCCGATTAACGTGATCGGCGAATTTGCTAACCCTATATCCATATCCCTGCGTTTGTTTGCCAATCTGCTTTCAGGCGTAATCATTATGGGACTTTGGTACGGCATGATGCCCTGGTTTGCCAAGATTGGTATTCCGGCGGCGCTTCACGTGTACTGCGATGTGTTCTCAGGCTGTATACAGACTTATGTGTTCTGTATGCTTACCATGGTTTATATTAATGATAAGATGGAATGATGTCCGGCTTGGACGGACACAGCCCTGGCACCGTAGGATATCCGGGCGTCAGGGAACAGCTGTAATTTCCCGCCTGAAAGGCGGAGAGAATAAACAAGATTTTCAATTTTAGGAGGAAAAAACTATGAATATTTCTGGACAGGAGTTTATCTATGGATGTTCCGCTATTGGTGCCGGCTTAGCTATGATCGCTGGTATCGGACCTGGTGTAGGACAGGGTATCGCAGCCGGCCAGGGTGCTGCCGCCGTAGGCCGCAACCCGGGAGCCAAGTCTGACATTACTTCCACCATGCTTTTGGGCCAGGCGGTTGCAGAGACCACAGGTCTGTACGGCCTTGTTGTTGCTATCATTCTGATGTTCGTTAAGCCTTTCGGTTGATTGGGGAACGGAACAGAAAACAGGGGAAGGCGGACGGTTCGGGATACTGGGACGGCGCAGGAATAAAGTCCCCTGAATAATGATAGGAACAGGAAGGAGGCTTAAGAGTTGGGATTAGATCGTTTAATAGGATTTGACGCGCAGCTGCTTTCCGAAGCATTCTGGACAGCGGTCAATATCTTTATTCTGTTCGCTGGGTTATCTTACCTCTTGTTCAATCCGGTGCGGGACGTGCTGGAAAAGAGAAGGCAGAAGATTGCCGGGGAACTGGCAGAGGCGGCAGACGACAAGAAGAACGCTGCAGCCATGAAAGCCGAGTATGAAGCCAAGCTTAAAGACGTTTCGAAAGAGGCTGACGCCATTTTGGAGGAGGCAAGAAGAAAAGCCAAGGCCAGGGAGGCGGAGATTGTCGAAGAAGCCAGGGCAGAGGCGGCCAGGATTATCGAGAGAGCGGGCCGCGAAGTGGAGCTGGAGAAGAAGAAAGCTCTCGACGACATGAAGCAGGAGATCGTTTCCATTGCTTCTCTCATGGCAGGCAAGGTAGTGGCGGCTTCCATTAATACCACGATTCAGGATACTTTGATTGACGAGACGCTGAAAGAGATGGGTGAGAGCACATGGCAAAGCTAGTATCAAAGGTATACGGCGATGCGCTGATGCAGGCTGCCGCCGAAAAGGATAAGGCAGACGCCATTTTTGAGGAGGCGAAAGGGCTCTGTGAGATCTTTCGGGAACACGGGGACCTGATTCATCTGCTGGATCACCCCCAGGTGGTAAAGGAAGAAAAGATCCAGATCATCCGCAATGTCTTTCAGGGAAAGGTTTCTGATGAGATGATGGGCTTTCTGGCAGCGATCGTCGACAAAGGAAGGCAAAATGATATCTTATCGATTCTGGACTATTTCATCGGTCAGGTGAAGGAGAAGAAAGGGATCGGGACGGCACAGGTGGTTTCTGCGGTAGAGCTGAGCGAGGCGCAGAAGGACCAGGTGAAAAAGAAATTACTTGCAACCACCCGGTATGTGGAGTTTGAGATGAACTATACCGTAGACCCATCCCTGATTGGGGGCATGGTGATCCGCATTGGCGACAGAGTCGTTGACAGCAGTATTAAGGCCAGGCTGTATGAACTTAGAAAACAGCTTATCAATGTACAGCTGGCATAGGACTATGCCCTGCGGTCCGGTGAAAACCGGACGGGCAATATTATGAAAATAGGAAAGAGGTGCGAACCTTCATGAATTTAAGGCCAGAAGAAATCAGTTCTGTGATCAAAGAACAGATAGAAAAGTATTCTACCAAACTTGAGGTGTCCAATGTCGGCACCGTTATTCAGGTGGCTGACGGTATCGCCCGTATCCACGGTCTTGAAAGTGCTATGCAGGGAGAACTTCTGGAGTTCCCGGGAGAGATCTACGGCATGGTTCTGAACCTGGAGGAGGACAATGTCGGCGCGGTTTTGCTTGGTGATACCAGCAAGATCAGTGAGGGCGATACGGTAAAGACAACCGGACGCGTGGTAGAGGTTCCTGTAGGCGATGCCATGACAGGACGTGTAGTAAATGCTTTGGGGCAGCCCCTTGACGGCAAGGGCCCCATTGAAACAGATAAGTTCCGCCGGATTGAGCGTGTGGCTCACGGCGTAATTGAGAGAAAATCGGTAGACACCCCCCTTCAGACAGGTATCAAAGCGATTGACGCCATGATTCCTATCGGGCGGGGACAGCGTGAGCTGATCATCGGCGACCGTCAGACAGGTAAGACTGCCATCGCCATTGACACCATTATTAATCAGAAGGGCCAGGGAGTTCACTGTATCTATGTAGCCATCGGCCAGAAGGCATCCACAGTGGCGAACATTGTTAAGACCCTGGAGGAATTCGGTGCCATGGACTACACCACCATTGTGGTTTCCACGGCTTCGGATTTGGCTCCTTTGCAGTACATTGCTCCCTATGCAGGCTGTGCCATCGGCGAAGAGTGGATGGAGAACGGCGGCGATGTGCTGGTGGTTTACGACGATTTGAGCAAGCATGCGGCGGCATACCGTACCTTGTCCCTGCTTCTTAAGAGGGCGCCGGGACGTGAGGCTTATCCTGGAGACGTATTCTATCTTCATTCCCGTCTGCTGGAGCGCGCTTCCCGTCTGTCCGAGGAGCTGGGCGGAGGTTCCCTGACAGCCCTTCCCATCATTGAGACTCAGGCGGGCGACGTGTCTGCATACATTCCGACCAATGTAATTTCCATCACGGACGGGCAGATTTATCTGGAGACGGAGATGTTTAACTCCGGTTTCCGTCCTGCCATCAATGCTGGTTTGTCCGTATCACGAGTTGGCGGCGCAGCCCAGATTAAGGCCATGAAAAAGATTGCTTCCCCCATCCGTGTGGAGCTGGCACAGTACCGTGAGCTTGCTTCTTTTGCCCAGTTTGGTTCAGACCTTGACGCGGCTACCAAGGAGCAGCTGGCACAGGGAGAGAGGATCCGGGAAGTCCTTAAGCAGCCTCAGTATAAGCCTATGGCAGTAGAGTATCAGGTTATCATCATTTACGCAGCCACCAGAAAGTACCTTCTGGATATCCCGACTGCGCAGATCCAGCAGTTTGAGAGCGAACTGTTTAAGTTTATTGATACCAAGTATCCGGAGCTTCCGTCTATGATTCGGGAGAAGAGAGAGCTTACTCCTGAGATTGACGAGCTGCTGGGGAAGGCTATTGCAGAGTGTAAGGCACAGCGCTAAGGAAAGCAGGTGAAGAATCATGGCATCCATGAGAGATATAAAACGCAGACGAGACAGCATCCAAAGCACTGAGCAGATCACAAAAGCCATGAAACTGGTATCCACGGTGAAATTGCAGAAATCCAAAAATAAGGCAGAGGCATCCAAACCGTATTTTAACCTGATGTATCAGACGATCAGTTCGATCCTGAAAAAGTCGGGAGGCCTTGACCATAAGTACCTGAGGCCGGGAACATCCCAGAAGAAAGCGGTTATCTCCATCACTTCCAACCGAGGCCTGGCGGGAGGGTATAACAACAATATCGTCAAGCTGATCAGCGGAGCGCTTCCGGCCGGGGATACGTATGTGTATGCCATCGGAAGAAAAGGACGCGACGGGCTTGCGAGAAAAGGCTTTGAGATCCGTGCGGACTACTCAGAGGTTATCAATGAGCCTTTATACCGGGATGCGGCGGATTTGACTCTGGAATTGCTGGATGGCTTTGCCAGAGGCGAGATCGGGGAGATATATCTGGCATATACCTCTTTTAAGAACACGGTGACCCATATTCCGAAGCTGATCAAACTGCTTCCGGTGGAGATGGATGTGGAGGAGGAGGACGACAAAAAGGCACATGCCCTGATGACGTATGAGCCGGAGGAGGAAGAGGTCCTCAATTCCATTGTTCCCAAGTATATGAGCAGCCTGATCTACGGGGCGCTTCTCGAGGCTGTGGCCAGTGAGAACGGGGCCCGTATGACGGCGATGGACAATGCTACCAGCAATGCGGAAGAGATGATCGAAGCATTGAGCCTGCAGTACAACCGTGCAAGACAGGGCGCTATCACTCAGGAGCTTACTGAGATTGTGGCGGGCGCCAATGCGATATCGTAGGGGCGCGGATTGCGGCTTTGCCTGCTTCCTATCTGCGGGCAGGGCGGCAGGGTCATTCCGCCGCAGGTAATATGCGGCTGGCGATGGCCAGATAGAATAAATATAAGGAGAAACAAGATGGCAGAGCAAAACGTTGGTAAGATCACACAGATCATCAGTGCCGTTTTGGATATCAAGTTCAGCCAGGGGAAATTGCCGGAAATCAACGAGGCAATTCGGATTGCCACCAATGACGGCGGCACTCTGACGGCAGAGGTATCCCAGCATCTGGGTGATGATACGGTGAGATGTATCGCCATGGGCAGCACCGACGGCCTTGTTCGCGGCATGGACGCCGTGGCTACAGGGGCGCCGATTACTGTGCCTGTAGGCGAGAACACGCTGGGACGTATCTTCAATGTTCTGGGTGAGGCGATTGATAATAAAGAGCAGCCTAAGGTGGAAAAGTATTTTCCGATTCACAGGAAAGCGCCTACTTTTGAGGAACAGTCTACGGAGACAGAGATTCTGGAGACAGGTATCAAAGTGGTAGATCTGCTTTGCCCTTATCAGAAGGGCGGAAAGATCGGTCTGTTCGGCGGTGCCGGTGTGGGCAAGACCGTACTTATCCAGGAGCTGATTCGAAACATTGCAACAGAGCATGGCGGTTATTCCGTGTTCACCGGTGTAGGCGAGCGTACCCGAGAGGGCAACGATCTGTACCATGAGATGACGGATTCCGGCGTTATCAATAAGACCACCATGGTATTCGGCCAGATGAACGAGCCGCCGGGAGCGCGTATGCGTGTAGGCCTGACAGGTCTTACCATGGCTGAGTATTTCCGTGACGAGGGCGGCAAGGACGTGCTGCTTTTCATTGACAATATTTTCCGTTTCACCCAGGCAGGTTCCGAGGTGTCCGCGCTTTTAGGCCGTATGCCTTCCGCAGTAGGTTATCAGCCTACGCTGCAGACGGAGATGGGAGCTCTCCAGGAGCGTATTACTTCCACAAAGAACGGTTCTATCACTTCCGTACAGGCAGTGTACGTGCCGGCTGACGACCTTACGGACCCGGCTCCGGCCAATACATTTGCCCATTTGGATGCTACTACGGTTCTTAGCCGTTCCATCGTGGAGCTTGGTATTTATCCGGCTGTGGATCCTCTGGAGTCCACTTCCAGAATCCTGGATCCCCGTGTTGTAGGCGAGGAGCACTATGATGTGGCCCAGAGGGTAATTCAGGTGCTTCAGAAATATAAAGAGCTTCAGGATATCATCGCCATGTTAGGTATGGATGAACTTTCTGAGGATGATAAGCTGACCGTATCCCGCGCGAGAAAGGTACAGAGATTTTTGTCTCAGCCGTTCTTTGTGGCAGAGCAGTTTACGGGGTATGACGGACGGTATGTTCCCCTTAGCGAAACCATTCAGGGCTTCAAGGAGATCCTGGACGGCAAACATGATGATGTGCCGGAAGGCTATTTCCTCAATGCAGGTAATATTGATGATGTTCTTGCCCGCGTCAAATAGGAGGGTGGAACATGGCTGATGTGTTTAAATTACAGATAGTTACTCCCGAGCGTGTCTTTTATGAGGGAGATGCGGGGATGGTGGAGTTATCCACCACAGAGGGGGATATCGGTGTTTATGCCAATCATATTCCCATGACCGCGATTGTGGCTCCGGGAGTCCTGAAAATCCATGAGAGCGGCGGCGTTAAGAAAGCTGCTCTTCATACCGGTTTTATAGAGGTGCTGCCTCAGCACATCACGATCATGGCTGAGGTTATTGAGTGGCCTGACGAGATCGATATTAAGCGCGCCGAGGAGGCAAGAATACGTGCGGAGCGCCGTTTGAAAGAGCATAATGCGGAGAATGACGTGCTGCGCGCGAAGCTGGCTTTGCGGAGAGCTTTAACCCGTCTGTCGGCCAGACAGTAAACGCCGGAACGGATGCCCTGCTGACAGGGGAAAAGGTCAGCAGGGCGTCCTTTTTTATTTCATAGAGTGCGTCTCTGCAGTTTGCCTTTTGTAAGTCTGTGTGATATACTTGAAAATAGGAAGCGGATCCTATTTTAAAAAGCGGGGGATAACATAATGAAAGAAACGACATTGGTAATTATGGCGGCGGGAATCGGAAGCCGCTTTGGCGGCGGGATTAAGCAGTTAGAACCGGTGGGGCCGGCGGGAGAGATTATCATGGATTATTCCATTTATGATGCGCTGCAGGCGGGGTTCAACAAGATTATTTTTATTATCCGAAAAGATCTGGAGAAGGATTTTAAACAGGTGATCGGCCATCGGGTTGAGAAAATGGTTTCTGTGGAGTATGCATTTCAGGAACTGGATGACCTTCCGGAAGGATTTGTAAAGCCTAAGGACAGAAAAAAACCGTGGGGAACCGGACAGGCGGTGCTGAGCATGAAAGGTATGGTCAATGGCCCGTTTCTGGTGATTAACGCGGACGATTATTATGGAAAAGAGGGATTTAAGAAGATCCATGATTACATGGTCGGCCAGATGAAGGAGGATTCGGAGGTTTACGATCTGTGCATGGGAGGCTTTATGCTGTCCAACACGCTGAGCGAAAACGGCGGCGTGACCAGAGGCGTATGCAGGGTGGATGAGCAGGGGTATCTCAGGAATGTGACGGAGACGTATGATATCAGGCGTGACGGGGACGGACTGGCAGCTTCTGATGAGCAGGGCAGACCGGTTTTTGTGGACAAGGACAGCCATGTATCTATGAATATGTGGGGACTTCCGGCTTCTTTTCTTGATGAATTGGAAAGAGGATTTCCAAAATTTCTGGCCGGGCTTGAGGAGGGGGATATAAAATCCGAGTATCTGCTTCCCAAGATTATTGATAAGCTGGTTGAGGAAAAGAGGGCGTCCGTGAAGGTGCTGAAGACTCCGGACAAATGGTTTGGAGTTACTTATAAAGAAGATAAACAGGCGGTGGTGGATTCCCTTCGGGCGCTGATTGCACAGGGAGCATATCCGGAGAGCCTGTACCGGAAATAAAAACAGAATCCGTTTTTTGAATGGCTTCGGCAGTGAGAGGCGTTTAATGCTTTTGCACTGCCGGAGCTGTTTTTAGGCCGGTATGACGGTAAATGAGAGGGCTGAGGTTTCACGGCGGAAAAAACGGCATATGATAAAGGAAAGAGAAACAGGAGAACTCTATGACAGAATACTCCCCCCAGTGGAAGGAGAAAGTCCGGCCTGGGATTAATGCAATCCGGGATATGGAATATTTCAGAGAAATGTATCCCCAAAGCATCAAAGCGCTTCAGAAATATGTGACAGACCAGTGTGATAGTATGGACTACACGGGAAGCCCTATTTATGATGAGTATCCGGAACCGCTGATGATCGAGCAGGCGTGTACGGCGGTTTGCCGGAAGATCCTGGAAAGCTGGAATACAGATGAATATCCGGAAAGCGGCTGGTCGGAAGAGGAGGAGAGTGAAAACGCTGAAACCGGTGAGACACAGGTGGAAATGATGCAGCGCAGACCCGGAGGCCCGCCGCCTGGAAAACCGCCTCATGGAGGCCCGCCGCCGTGGGGCCCGCCGCCCGGGAAGCCGCCTCATGGAGGCCCGCCGCCATGGGGTCCGCCGCCCGGGAAGCCGCCTCATGGAGGCCCGCCGCCGTGGGGTCCACCGCCCGGAGGTCCACCGCCATGGGGTCCGCCGCCGTGGGGTCCACCACCCGGGAAACCGCCTCATAATAGCTGGCTGTCGGATATAGTAAAGATACTGTTTATGAATGAGATTCAGAGAAGACGGTGCAGAACGGGATTTTGCTGACAGAGCGGAGATGACAATAACTGTTTGGGCAGGTCAGCCCAGACCAGAGTGCGCCCCGGCAAAGAAGGGGGCACTCTGCGGCGATGGGGCATATGCGTTGCTCCACGGCAAAGCCGAACAGCGAGAAGAATTTTATAAAAGATTAAGTTGTAGTTTTTCTGGTTACCATTTACAATAGAAAAAACGCACATAAAAGGAAGTTTTCATATAATGAGTAAGATAATCAAGAGGACATTGATCCTGGCGGGCATATTTGTAGTTGCCCTTGGGGTTTATTTTATAACAGCACAAAGTACCATGAATAAGTCGGAGGCCGTGTACACCGTTATGGAAGAGCCGACGCTGCCTGTGACATACGCGCAGATGTTTGGGGAGGAGAGCCGCCTGACTCCCTATCGCCAGGAGATGAGCCAGACAGTCTTGCGGGAGTCGCTGGTGGTCCTGCCGGAGGATCGCCGGCTGAATATGCGGATCGCTTACTGCGAGTCAGAGATTCTGGCAGTGCAGTATGAGATCCGCAGCATGGATCTGAAAAGGCTTGTGGAGAGGACGCCGGTGGAAGACTGGCAGAATACTGAAGAGGATATACGCCTGATTCTGCCTATTCAGAACCTTCTGGCCCGGGAGACCGAGTATTTGCTCCATCTGATGGTGGAGACCCGGGAACAGGGGGTGCTCCACTATTATACCCGCATTATCTGGACAGAGAATGAGTACGGTTCTCAGATGGCGGCTTTGGCCAAGGAATTTTCAATAAAAAGCCTGACCCCGGGGCAGGCAGGCGATTTGGTAACATATCTGGAGACCTCAGAGACGGCAGACAACTCCTCTTTGGGACATGTTACTATCAAATCCAGTTTCTCTCAGCTGACATGGGCCGGTCTGGAGATGAAGCTGGAGGGGGACATGCAGGTGATGCTTAAAGATCTGGACGGGATTATGGGACAGGTTCAGGTTCAATACCGGGTTAGCCGCCAGTCTGAAATCGGAGAGACGGAATACTATGAGGTCAACGATTATTATACCATGCGCTGGAATACCAAACGAATTTACATGATGGATTTTGATCGGGTGACTAATCAGGTGTTTTCCGGCGGCAGGGAACTGTATTCCGGACGCCGTCTGATGCTTGGCATTGGCAATGACCAGGCTATCAGTCTGGAGAAAAGCCCGGACGGCAGGTATCTGGCGTTTGTATTCAACAGGGATCTCTGGTGTTATGACCAGAAAGAAGCGAAAGCCGTAAAAATATTTTCCTTCAGGAGCAGTTCGGACGAAAGCGGGAGGAGCAGTTATGATCGCCATAACATCCGGATTGTATCGGTGAGCGACGAGGGGAATATCGACTTTTTGGTCTATGGATATATGAACCGCGGACGCCATGAGGGGACCCAGGGAATAAGCCTGTGCAGGTATGAGCATTCAGGCGCTATTCAGGAACGATTTTTTATTCCTGCCAGGGAGTCTTTTGAGGAACTGCAGCTGGACATGGAAAAATTGTCCTATTGCAGCGATGCCGGGATGATGTATCTTTTCAGAGGGCAGACCATATTTGGGATCGATTTGTCCAGCAACGAACATATTGTGGTGGCAGACGGGCTGAGGGAAGGAAGTTATGCCATCAGCAGCGGGCAGGAGAAGGTTGCCTGGCAGGAAGGGACAGCCCCCTATGAAGCTTCTGTGATCCATCTGTTCGATTTGTCCACCGGCCAGACCCAGGAGATACGGGCGCAGGAGGGAGACGCCATACAATGTCTGGGATTTGTCCAGGATGATTTTGTATACGGCCTTTCCAGGCTGGGGAGCACCTGGATTTTAAACGGGCGGACGGAAAGCCTGCCCATGTATGCATTGGAGATTGTGGACGGGGAACTTAAGATTCAGACCCGATATGAAAAGGAAGGGCATTATATTACCAATGTCCAGGTGGAAAATGCCAGGATCCATGTAGAGCGCTATCAGCGAAACGGGGAACATGATTACACCTATATTGATGACGATACGATTGTCTGCAATACGGCGGTGGAGGAGCCCTATATGGAAGGGATCGGCTGGTTCGCATCGGAGATCCGCAGGAAATTATATTTTGTTCAGCTGGATTCAGAGGTCCGATCCAGCAGAGCGGTAAGCCTGTCTGCGGCCAGACAGATTACCTATGACGAGACAGATATCCTGGAGCTTACGTCAGGTCTTCCACAAGCGGGAATGAAATTTTATGCTTACGGGCAGGGTTCTCTTTTGGGGATTTATGAGAAATTTGCGGATGCAGTCAACGCTTCCTACGAAAAAATGGGCCTGGTAACAGACGGGAATCAGAGGATTTTGTGGAACCGTGTGGACAGAGGTACATCCATTACGATCCGGGATCCCCAGAAAGCGGCGTATGACATTATCCGCAGCCTGGGGGATTTTACCAGGGATACCGAGACGGACAATGGTACAGTGCTTCTGGATGGGAGAGGGTGTTCCCTGAACCAGATTTTGTACTTCATCGGACAGGGCTGTCCTGTGCTGGCATATATCGAAGGCGGCGGCTATTTCCTTTTAAACGGATTTGATCAGTACAATGTATCCCTGTACAATCCGGTTACGGGAGAATCCGTAAAAATGGGTCTTAATGACGCGGGAGAATACTTTGCAGGCTGCAAAAATGACTTTATCTGCGGAATAGCTATGGAAAAGTAAAATGTAACAAATGTAATAAACGTAATAACTTTAGCACCCCAACTTTTGCTGTGGACTTGACGAGTCCCCTTCAATGGAGTATAATTTACCTACACGAAAGAAAAATGTAAAAAGATTGTAAAAAAGTAGAATGATTATATAGAGGTGCGGAATGGAACAGTATATAATGAAAGGCGGCAATCCGCTGGCGGGAGAGGTCACAATCAGCGGGGCAAAGAACGCTGCCCTCGGCATTTTGGCGGCTGCGATCATGACTGACGAGGATGTGGTCATTGATAATCTTCCGGATGTAAAGGATATCAACGTCCTTTTGGAAGCCATTGAGGAGATTGGAGCCAGGGTCGAGAGAATCGACAGACATACTGTAAGACTTAACGCAAGAGATATCCACGAAGTAGAAGTAGACGATGAGTATATACGAAGGATTAGGGCGTCCTATTATTTTATAGGGGCGCTGTTAGGAAAATATAAAAGTGCACAGGTTCCTCTCCCCGGCGGCTGCAATATCGGAAGCCGGCCCATTGACCTTCATCTTAAAGGGTTCAGGGCCCTGGGGGCAAAGATTGAGATCGAGCGGGGAGCCGTAGTGGCTCATGCCATTGATCTGGTGGGAAGCCATATTTATTTGGATAAGGTGTCAGTTGGTGCGACGATTAATATAATGATGGCCGCATCTCTGGCTGACGGCCTGACGATTATCGAGAATGTTGCAAAGGAACCCCATGTAGTGGATGTTGCAAACTTCCTCAACAGCATGGGAGCCAACATCAAAGGTGCGGGTACGGATATTATCCGCATCAAAGGTGTGAGAAAACTTCATGGGACGGAGTATTCGATTATTCCGGATCAGATTGAAGCCGGGACATTTATGTGCGCGGCAGCCATAACCCGGGGGGATGTTACGGTAAAGAACGTGATCCCCAAGCATTTGGAGGCAATCTCCGCCAAACTTCTGGAGATTGGCTGTGAGGTGGTGGAGTTTGATGATGCCGTGAGAGTGGTGGGGAAGCCAAGACTGAGGCACACCAATATCAATACGCTTCCATATCCGGGCTTTCCTACGGACATGCAGCCTCAGATGTCTGTGACCCTGGCTCTTGCCCACGGGACCAGCATTGTGACGGAGAGTATTTTTGAAAACCGATTCAAATATGTAGATGAACTTGCCCGCATGGGCAGCAATATAAAAGTAGAGGGCAATGTTGCGGTTATTGACGGAGTAGGCGGGTTTACGGGAGCTTCGGTCAATGCTCCTGATCTGCGGGCAGGCGCGGCCCTGGTGCTGGCCGGATTGGCAGCCGAAGGGTATACGGTGGTGGATGAGATCGGATATATCCAAAGGGGCTATGAGCACTTTGAGGAGAAACTGAAAGGCCTGGGAGCTATGATTGAGCGGGTGGACTGCGATAAGGATCTGCAGAAATTCCGCCTGAAGATCGGATAATTTTCGCGGGACTCTTGACAGCGTTAACAGAATCCGCTATAATTTTGGTGATACATAACAATTGAAAAGTACGTATATCCCTTATTCAGAGTGATGGAGATACAAAGGATCTGTGAAGTCACGGCAACCCCGGATGATGTGCAGGAGCGCATATCAGGCAGGAAGGTGCCAACCTGAGCGAGAAATCGAACAATAAGAGGATTTGATGCAAAGTATAATCAAGTCCGCAGTTCGCGCTACGGACTTTTCTTTATGCCCGAAACCGGCTCTGGCCTTAGGCTGGCCGGGCCGTTTTCGGAGGATTCCAAGGAGGAAATAAATCAATGGAAAAAAGGCTGTTTACATCTGAGTCCGTGACAGAGGGACATCCGGATAAGATGTGCGATCAAATCTCCGACGCCATCCTGGATGCGCTGTTAGAGCAGGACCCTATGAGCCGTGTAGCCTGCGAGACTGCGGTGACGACGGGTATCGTTATGGTCATGGGAGAGATTACCACCAAGGCTTATGTGGATATTCAGAAGATTGTCCGCCAGACAGTTCGGGACATTGGCTATGACAGGGCAAAGTATGGTTTTGACTGTGCCACCTGCGGTGTGATCACTGCCATTGACGAGCAGTCCACTGATATTGCCATGGGAGTGGATAAGGCTCTGGAGGCCAAGGAAAACAAGATGAGCGACCAGGAGATAGAAGCCATCGGCGCAGGAGATCAGGGTATGATGTTCGGATTTGCCAGCAATGAGACGGAAGAATATATGCCGTACCCCATTGCGCTGGCCCATAAACTGGCTCTGCAGCTGACAAAAGTCCGCAAGGACAAGACACTGTCCTACCTTCGTCCTGACGGCAAGACCCAGGTAACGGTGGAGTATGACGAGACAGGCAAAGCCATTCGTCTGGACGCAGTGGTTTTGTCCACTCAGCACGATGAGAATGTAACCCAGGAACAGATCCATGAGGATATTAAAAAATATGTGTTTGACGCGGTTCTGCCGGCCGATATGGTAGACGAGAATACCAAATTCTTTATCAATCCTACAGGAAGGTTTGTTATCGGCGGACCTCACGGGGACAGCGGGCTGACGGGAAGAAAGATTATCGTGGATACATACGGCGGATATGCCCGCCACGGCGGCGGCGCTTTTTCCGGCAAAGACTGTACGAAGGTGGATCGCTCCGCAGCCTACGCGGCCAGATATGTGGCGAAAAATATCGTGGCAGCCGGTCTGGCGGATAAGTGCGAGATCCAGCTGTCCTACGCTATCGGGGTGGCTCAGCCCACTTCCGTTATGGTAGATACGTTCGGAACCGGCAAGGTAAGCGATGAGCGGCTGGTGGGAATTATCCGTGAGAATTTTGACTTAAGGCCGGCAGGCATTATTAAGATGCTGGATCTGCGGAGGCCGATTTACAAGCAGACGGCGGCCTACGGACATTTTGGAAGGAACGATCTGGATCTGCCGTGGGAGAAACTGGATAAAGCGGAGCTTTTAAAAAAATATCTTGGATAACTGAATAATGCTGAAGTCAGAATCCCCCGGCCGGGTATAATCTCCGGCCGGGGGATTTGTGCAATTGCAGAACTTTACTGAATCCGCCCGATGCTGGGGAAATACCGGAACAGCACTTTTGCAATGATTTTTTCTTTTTTTACAAAGGTATTTTTCCAAAAACGGGAATCAGCGGAAAAATTGCGGTTGTCCCCAAGCATAAAATAGCATCCCTCAGGGACTTCATAGTGCAGAGGCGGCGATACCTCCATAGGTTCCCTGATATAAGGTTCGTCCAGCGGTGTCTCAGAACCGTTTAAGTATACGTGGCCGTCCCGGATATCAATGGTATCCCCGGGTACTCCGATAATGCGCTTTACATAGTATGTTTTCTCTGTCACGTCGTCGGGAAAATAGAAGATAGCCACATCGCCTCTCTGGGGATCGTTAAAATAGTAGGTCAGCCTGGAGCCGATAATCCGGTCGTGGGTCATAATGGTATTTTCCATGGAAGGGCTGGGAACCCGGCTGTTGGCGATAATGAATCGATTGAGCACAAATGCAATGAGGGCGGCGATTACCAGAACCTGGATCCAGCTGAGTATCTCAGCTTTCCAGTTAAAAGGTTCCTTTGGTGTAGAATTGTCTTTCATAATGTACCTTCTTTCTATCTTGTCTTTTTAGTGTATATGACTTCGTGGTTTTCTGCAAGGGCTTTTACAAAATGGTAAGAAAAATTTTGATGAAATGTAATGGCTGAATGTGGTAAAATGAAAAGAAAGACTGTAAGGAGAATTAAATGGAACATGCTGCGGGGAAGAGACATGATAAACACATTGCCATAGCCGGTCTGGGGCTTTTCGTCCTGGCAGGGGCAGGCCAGTTTGCTGCCAGGAATATTGACGGGTTTGGAAGATGGTATTCGGTACATATTTATTCGGCCATTGTGGCTGTGGTGGGAAGGATCTGCGGCCTGGCGCCCGTATCGGTGGCAGAGTTTGGGATTTATGCCCTGATTGTGCTTTCGATCTGGTATGTGGTGCGCAGAAGGAAGGCCTGGACTTCCATTGCCGCAAGGGCGGTGTTTGTCATTGGGGCAGCGGCATTTCTGTATACATATAACTGCGGGATCAATTATTACCGTCCGCCGTTTTCAAGCCAGCTGGATTTAAAGACGAGGGAGTCTTCCGTGGAGGAGCTGAGAAACCTGTGCGAGTATCTCACAGAAAAGGTCAATGAAACGGCCTGTGACAGCACGTATGAGGGGGAATGGGCGGTCTGGGGACGAGATGCCATGAATAAGCTGGGCGAGACGTATCCGGGCCTTTCCGGCTACTATCCCAGGGCCAAGCCGGTTACGGTATCCTGGATTTTGTCGGTGCAGCAGCTTAGCGGGATCTATTCCCCTTTTACGGTGGAAGGCAATTATAACCGGGATATGACAGACTATAATATTCCTCACACCATCTGTCATGAACTGTCCCATCTGAGAGGATTTATGAGGGAAGATGAGGCGAATTTTATCGGATATCTGGCATGTATCGGATCGGAGAAAGAAGTTTTCCGCTACAGCGGATATCTGACGGGATGGGTTTATGCGGGCAATGCCCTGGCCGGCCAGGATATAGACAGTTATCGGGAACTTTATGGAAAGCTGCTGCCGCAGGCAGCAAAAGATTTAAGGGATAACTGGGAATTCTGGAACCGGTATGAGGGAAAAGTGGCAGAGGTGTCCAATCAGGTAAACGACACCTATTTAAAGATGAATGATCAGAAAGAGGGAGTGAAGACATACGGGCGGATGGTGGATTTGATGCTGGCTTATCACAGGAAGAAGGAAGCGTAGGTTTTCATTGTAATAGTCCTGAAATGATGGTAAAATACAAAACAAGAGAACACTTACGGAGGGGGAACATTTATGAGCAAAACACTATATGACATGATGGATTGGGCGGGGATTGAGGAATTGGTATATTCGGAGGCGGCTGATCCTCACGGCATGCTGGGACCGCATGTGACAGAGGATGGGCTGCTGATACAGGCGTTTATTCCCACAGCGCAGGCTATATCTGTCAAACTTAAGTCAAACAGCAGGGAATACCCCATGGAGCTGATGGATGACCCGGGGTTTTTTGCGGTTCTGATTCCAAGAAAGACCGTGGCGGACTATACGCTGTGCGTAACCTATGACAACGGGACTGTCCGGGAAATCAGCGATCCCTATGCCTATGGCCCCCAGTTTGATGAGGCGGAACTGAAGAAATTTGAGGCGGGTATCTGTTACGATGTCTATGAGAGACTGGGCGCCCATGTCATGGAGGTTAAGGGGGAAAAAGGCGTCTGTTTTGCGGTGTGGGCCCCATGCGCCATGCGTGTCAGCGTGGTGGGAGACTTTAATATGTGGGACGGCCGCTGCCATCAGATGCGAAGGCTGGGGGATTTCGGAGTTTTTGAGCTGTTTATTCCAGGCCTGGATGTGGGGACGATCTACAAGTATGAGGTGAAAGCCAAAAACGGTGATGCCATGTTAAAGTCGGATCCCTACGGAAGCTATGGGGAGCTGCGCCCTGCCAATGCCTCGATTGTCTGGGATATTAACCGCTATCAGTGGAACGATGAGGCCTGGATGAAGGAGAGGGCAAAGGCGGACAGTAAAACAAAACCTATGTCCATCTATGAGATACATTTGGGCTCCTGGATCCGCAAGAGTGTGGCTGTGGACGAGGACGGCAAAGAGATTGTGGGGAGCGAGTTTTATAATTACCGGGAGATTGCCGGAAAACTGGCGGACTATGTAAAGGAGATGGGATATACCCATGTGGAGCTTCTGCCTGTGATGGAACATCCGTTAGATGCCTCCTGGGGCTACCAGGTGACAGGATATTATGCTCCCACAAGCCGTTATGGTACACCGGATGATTTCCAGTATTTTGTGGACTACCTGCACGGCCAGGGAATCGGTGTGATTCTTGACTGGGTACCTGCCCATTTCCCCAGGGATTTGGCAGGGCTTGCCTGCTTTGACGGGACCTGTGTGTATGAGCACAAGGATCCCAGGCAGGGCGCCCATCCCCATTGGGGAACGCTGATCTACAATTATGCAAGGCCCCAGGTGTCCAATTTCCTCATTGCCAATGCGCTTTATTGGGCTAAAAAGTTCCATGCAGACGGAATCCGCATGGATGCGGTGGCTTCCATGCTGTATCTGGATTACGGTAAGAATCCGGGCGAGTGGGTGGCTAATATTTACGGAGGCCACGAGAATCTGGATGCAGTGGAGTTTTTAAAGCATCTCAATTCCATATTTAAAAAGCAGGCCGGCGGTGCGATGCTGATTGCCGAGGAGTCCACGGCGTGGCCTGAGATTACAGGGGATGTGAATGAGGGAGCCCTGGGATTCGATTACAAATGGAATATGGGCTGGATGAATGACTTCCTGGGCTATATGCAGTGCGATCCCTATTTCCGGTGCCACCACTACGGAGAGCTTACCTTCAGCATGCTGTATGCTTACAGCGAAGATTTTATTCTGGTATTTTCCCATGATGAGGTGGTTCACGGCAAAGGCTCCATTGCAGGAAAGATGCCGGGCGGGACTTATGAGGCCAAGTTCTCCAATTTAAGGGCAGCATACGGATTTATGATGACCCATCCGGGCAAGAAGCTTTTATTTATGGGACAGGAGATGGGGCAGATTTCCGAATGGAATGAAAATGAAAGTCTGCCGTGGAACCTTCTTGAATATGATATCCATAAACAGACGAGAGAGTATGTGAAAGATCTGAACCATCTGTACAGGAAATACCCTGCCCTTTATGAGATGGATTACGATCCGGAGGGATTCCAGTGGATTGACTGTACCAGCGGACAGGATAATATCGTCACGTTTGTGCGGAAGACTCGTAAACCGGAGGAGACGCTGCTGGTGGTATGCAATTTTGCGCCGGTACAGCATGATGATTATCAGGTGGGAGTGCCTTTCCACGGAAAGTATAAAGAGATTTTCAACAGCGAAAGCGAGTCCTACGGCGGATGCGGCGTGACCAACCCCAGGGCAAAGACCTCCAAAGAGGAGGAATGCAATGGAAGGGAAGAATCCATTAAGATTCGGCTGGCGCCGCTGGGCGTGCAGATATTTACCTGTACACCGATAAAGGAGGCAAAGACGGAGACGCCGAAGAAGGGTACAAAGGAAGCCGGGGCGGAGATACCTAAGAAGACCGCCGCAAAAAAGGCCGGGACAAAATAGATTTAATGCAGGAGACGGACTATGGTATGGAGAGAGGCAAATGAGCTGGCCGAAACTTTGGAGATTGTCCAGGAAGTGCAGCAGGATTTAGCCCAATTAAAGCCTAATATGATACTGGACACCATGAGAAGCTGGATACCGGGCCTTATAAGACTGGGATACCGGATTCTCGCGGTGTGTATTATCCTGGCAGTGGGATTTAAGATTGCCAGGATTGTGCAGAAGATGGTGGGCAGGACTTTTGACCGCATGGAGATGGAGGTGTCTCTCAGGAAATTCCTGCTGTCAGCAGTGTACGCAAGTATCTGCGGGCTGGCAATTTTTGTGGCAGCTGAAAAGCTTGGGATCAGTTCGGCTTCCATCATAGCCCTTCTTGGTTCGGCAGGCCTTGCGCTCAGCTTATCGCTCCAGAATATGCTGGGCAACTTTGCAGGGGGAGTGGCACTGCTGATGATGAAGCCTTTTAAAATAGGCGATTATATCATCTGCGGAGGCGAGGAGGGAACCGTATCGGCCATTGGCCTGGTTTACACCACACTTCATACGATGGATAACAGGCAGATCACTCTGCCGAACGGTTCTCTGTCCAACAGCAGCTTGACCAATGTGACTGCTCAGGAAAAGCGCCGCCTGGAGATTAAGGTGATGATCGGTTATGAGTCGGATCTGAAGAAAGCCAAGGAGATTCTGGAAAACCTGTTTAAAAACCATCCGCTGGTAATACAGGAGGAGGGAATCCTGGTTTTTGTGGACAGCCTGGGGGACAGCGGCGTACTGCTGGGAGCCAGGGCCTGGACAGCCACAGGTGATTACTGGAATGTGAAATGGGAAGTGACAGAGATGATTAAGCTGTCTTTTGATGAGGCAGGTATTGAGATTCCTTATCAGCAGGTAGATATCCGTCAGAGGAACTGAAGAAAACAAAGGTGAGCGAACGCAGCCGCAGGCCCGTCAGGAGATACTCCCGGCGGGCCTGTGAACCAATGTCATTAACTTAAGCAGATTTCTGTTAAAAATCAGGAATCTGCTTTTTTCTACCCCTAACAAAAAAAATATCTAAAAAATTTTTTT
>JAAWLV010000189.1 GCA_022798105.1 Hungatella sp. | reverse complement strand
GGATGTCCCGGCAGGGTGAATATATGCCATGGAGATGAGACCAGGGAATCAGGAGGGCTGATACCCGACTGATTTCCGCTTTAGGGGCTCATCGGAATGCTTGGCATATCTGAACACGGACGGGACATCCCTCCTTCTCTGACTGGACCACGACAATCCCCGCCTCAACTTTACTCACTCAATTAAACAGTAATTTCATTATTTTTCGAACGTAACAAAACCCCCGCCTCCGTCCATCTTTCCTTCCAGTGACATTATCCCGCAAATATGGTACAATAAAATAACCGTTCAGACAGCAAGATACCCGTCTAAACGGTTGCAAAAAACGAAATCCCCTCACCGGAGGCGTCCATGGACATCAATTATGAATTATACAAAGTATTCTATCATGTAGCCACCACCCTAAGCTTCTCCGAAGCTTCCAAACAGCTGTTCCTCTCCCAGTCAGCAGTCAGCCAGTCCATAAAGATTCTGGAGAAAAAACTGAATCAGAAACTGTTTATCCGAAGCACGAAAAAAGTCCGGCTGACTCCTGACGGTGAAACCCTGTTTAAGTATATCGAACCTGCCATGAATTTAATCCGCCAGGGCGAAAACCAGCTTTTGGAAGCCAGCTCCCTTGGAGGCGGCCAGCTGCGCATCGGCGCCAGCGACACCATATGCCGCTACTACCTGATTCCCTACCTGAATCAGTTTCACAGGCAATACCCCCATGTCCACATCAAGGTTACCAACCAGACTTCCATCCGCTGTGCAGGGCTGCTTGAACAGGGGCAGGTGGATCTGATTGTCACCAACTACCCGAATTCCGCCCTCACAAGCACCCACACGCCCCGCATCCTCAATGAATTTCACGATGTATTTGTTGCAAACAGGGAATTTTTTCCTCTGGAATCCGAGATTTTGACCCTCCAGAGACTCCAGTCCTACCCTATCCTGATGCTTGACCGCAAAAGTACCACCAGCGAGTTCCTCCACTCCATGTTCCGCCGTTCCAACCTGGATCTGGTGCCGGAGATTGAGCTGAGCAGCAACGAGCTTCTCATCGATCTGGCCAGAATCGGGCTTGGCATCGCCTTTGTTCCGGATTTCTGCATCCCGAAAGACGGGGAGGATCTGTTTGTCCTGCAGCTAAAGGAGGCTTTCCCTGCCCGCCACATGGTAGTGGCCTACAATGAAAATCTGCCTCTCTCCCAGGCCTCCAGGCAGTTTATGGAGATGCTTCCCCGGATGGCAGACTGACGCCCTTTAAGAACCGCCCTCCCAGAACTGTCTCACCTCCCGGCCCACATTCCTCCTGTTTACCACCTTATAGGGCCACCACTCCCTGGGAAACAGAGCCTGGTACTCGTCCCTTAAAAACCGGTCATCCATCAGGAGAATCATCCCCCTGTCCTCCATGGTCCGGATCACCCTCCCCGCTGCCTGCATCACCTTGTTCATTCCCGGATACTGGAAGGCATAGTCAAATCCATGTCCGTTCTTCTCATCAAAATATTTCCGCAGTATCTCCTGTTCCGTACACACCATAGGAAGCCCGGTTCCCACCACCATGACGCCGATAAGCCGATCCTCCTTAAGGTCAATCCCCTCGGAGAAAATTCCGCCCATGACGCAGAACGCCACCAGGGTATCCTCCCTCCCCCTCTTAAATTCCCCTAAAAACCGCTCCTTCTCCTCCTCGTCCATGCGGCTGTTCTGAATCAGAAGCTCAAATCCCCGCTTTCCAAGCTCCTCCTCCCGCTCCTTCCACAGCTCAAGCACCTGGCTCATATACTGGTAGGAGGGAAAGAACACCATATAGTTCCCCTGTCTCTGCCCCGCCCCGTCCACAATGTAGGACAGAACCTTCTCAAATTCCCCGCGGGTCCTTCTGGTATACTTGCTGCTCACATCCCCTGCCACCAGAAGAAGCCTGTTCTCCCGGGGAAAGGGGCTTTTTGCGTACACCGCGTAATCCTCCCGGTTCCCGCTCAAAAGTTCCTTATAATACGTCACCGGCAGCAGCGTGGCCGAAAAAAACACGGTGGCTCTTCCCTTGTCCATGCATTCTTTCAGATGGGAAGCCGGGTTCATGCACATAAGCTTTACCATAAACCGTCCGTCGCCCTGCAGCTCTGAATAAATCCGGTAGGCCTCGTCCATCCCCTCAAAAATATTGAGGAAATCCCTCAGCTGAAAATAGAAGTCCAGCACCAGATCCCGATCCTCGAATTCCCGGTGTTCTTCCATAAATACCTCCAGCTCCCCAAACAGGGACATCAGTACCGTCGCCAGATGGTTGATGCTCTCGTGGATCACATACTCCCCGCTCTCCCGCTTCATCTCGAGAAGCTGCCTGTTGCACCTGTCCAAAAGCCTGGAAACCTTAACCGACCGATCTTTCAGCACCCTTTTAGCAAGAAGCACGTCTTCTTTTATGAGAGAAGCGCTGTACATCTCCCTTCCCCGCGACACCAGATTGTGGGCCTCATCCACCAGAAACAGGTATTCCCCCTCCATCCCCTCGGAAAAATATCGTTTCAGCCTGGCGTTAGGGTCGAACACATAATTGTAATCGCAGATAACCCCGTCCACCCAGCCTGTAATGTCAAGGCAGAACTCGAAGGGGCACACCTGGTATTGCCGCGCATACCGGAGTATCACATCCCTGGTGATCCCAAATTCCCGGTGGATGATCTCATACACCGCGTCATTGACCCTGTCAAAGTGACCTTTTGCGTAAGGGCAGTCGTCCGGGTTGCACTGGGGCGAATCCAGGAAACACACCTTCTCCTTGGCTGTTATGGTTACGGTCCGCAGATACATCCCCTGCTCCCTCAAAATCTCAAACGTCTCCTCCGCCACGCTGCGGGTGATGGTCTTGGCTGTCAGATAAAACAGCTTCTCCACATGCCCCTCCCCCATGGCCTTAAGCCCCGGGTACACGGTGGACAGCGTCTTTCCCACCCCGGTGGGAGCCTGGATAAAAAGGTTTTTCCTGCGGGCAACGCTGCGGTACACGGACACCGCCAGCTCCTTCTGGCCCTCCCGGTAAGGGTAAGGAAACTCCAGCTCTTTAAGGGATTCATCCCTGCGGATCCCGTGCTGGTACAGATACCTGGCCCACTTCACATACTCGTGGATAAGCCCCTCAAACCACGCTTTCAGCTCCTCAAACGAGTAATCCTTTTTCATCCTTCTGACCTCTTCCGTCTCCAGGTTGCAGTAAGTCACCTGCAGGGCAATACTGTCTATCTCATGGTCATAACAGTAAATATACCCGTAGCACATGGCCTGGGCCAGATGGATGGGAATGGGCTCTGCAAGCCTTCCGATATCCATGTACATTCCTTTGATCTCATCGATGGTGACGCCGCCGGGCTCTGTCAGAATCCCGTCCGCCCGCCCCTCCACGCAGATGCGAAACTCCCCCTCATCCACCACATGCTTTAACGTCACTTCAGCCCGGTAATTGCTCCCCATGGATTTCTGAAGCTTTCTGTGAATCCGGCTTCCCGCCTCCATGGCATGTTTCTGCCCTGCCGCTGTCTGCCGGTTGTCCAGATCTCCGCTTCGAAGGACAAACTCTACCAGACTGCGGACCGAGATCTTTATGATTTTTTCGTCTGTATCCGTTTTTTTACTCCCTTTCCCTCCCATAAGCAGCCCTCAGCCTTTCTCCATCCTAACCCCTGCCTGAACACAACGTAAAAAGCCGGGGACACTTCCCGATGCCCCGGCTTTCTTTCATATGCACAAACACCGCTTCTTAAGCGGCAGTGCGCCTGCTTGCGGATTTCTTCTCCAAAAATGCCTCAAACTCCTCATTCTCTCCGTTGTACTCCACGGTAAGAACGCGGGTCAGATCAAGGCTTAAGACTCCCAAAATGGATTTCGCGTCAATAATAATGCGGTTATAAAAAATATCGATGTCAAAATCACACTTGGAAGCCGCTTCCACAAACTTCTTTGCATCTTCGATTGTCGGTAAAAATATTCTTTTCTGCTTCATGATATTCAACTCCTTATTG
>JAAWLV010000188.1 GCA_022798105.1 Hungatella sp. | reverse complement strand
TGAAGGCGATATGATTGTGAACCGGAGAGAATCTGTCGGCTATGCACAAACCCTGTGTCGATAACGCAGATATCTTTCCGCTGCAAAGCAGAAACCGCGGCCCTACCAGAAACATCTTCAGTGAGCAAATGTCGGCCTGCGAATTCTGCATTTGCCAGGGAGGGGAGGCAGGCTGTGTGCCGGGCGGGTGAATATATGCCATGGAGATGAGACCAGGAAAACAGGAGGGCCTCACCCCGAGTGTTTTCCGCTTTAGGGGCTCATCGGAATGGTTGGCATATCTGAACACGAACGGTACACAGCCTGCCTTCACTCCCTGGCCCCACGACCAAATCCGCCCCAACTTTACTCACTCAACATCATTAATTTGCCATTTTGCCCAGGAAATCGTTCTTAAGAACCTAAGGAGGGCCAAGGTGTGCTCCGCCAGAGGGCGCTGCCTGTCTGGACTAGAGCAAGAAAACATATTCATTTCAGGAGGGAATCATGGCCAGAGTACAAGCCAGGAAGACGCAGGTCAAGGAGGAGGCAAAGACAGAGCCTAAGACAAAACCCCAGCCCCGGCGGGAGGAGAAGGAGCAGACAAGCGAAGTGATCCTTGCCATGGACATCGGCACCAGAAGCATCATAGGGATGGTGGGACTGGCAAAGGAGGACAAGATAGAGATTATCGCTGTGGAGAAGGAAGACCACACGGAGAGAGCCATGGTAGACGGGCAGATCGAGAATATCGAGAAGGTATCCGCTCTGGCCGGCAGAGTAAAACGGCGGCTGGAGGAGAAAAGCGGATACAAGCTGTCCAGGGTCTGCGTGGCTGCTGCAGGCCGGGCTCTTCGGACGAAGCGGGCGGATTTTGAGCTGGAGCTTTCCGGCGCGCAGCTGATCGACGATGAGATCATCAGCCGTCTGGAGGCCGGAGCCATCACCAGGGCGGAAGAGGCTTTTGATGCGGACAACGAGGCGGCGGAGGATACCCGGCGTTTTTATCTGGTAGGCTATACGGTATGCCAGTACTTTTTGGATCAGTATATGATATCCAACTTAAAGGATCACAGGGGCAAACATGTGAAGGTGGATTTGATTGCCACATTTCTGCCCAGCGAGGTGGTGGAAAGCCTTTACACCACCATGAACAAGATAGGCCTGGAGGTGGCCAGCCTGACATTGGAGCCTATTGCGGCTATCAATGCGGCCATCCCCGAAAATATCCGCCTTCTGAACCTGGTTCTGGTGGATATCGGCGCCGGGACTTCGGATATTGCTGCGTGCACCGGCGGAAGTATTACGGGATACACCATGGCCACCGTGGCGGGGGACGAGATTACGGAGACTATTATGAAGCAGTATCTGGTGGATTTTGCTGCGGCGGAGCATATAAAGGCCAGGCTGGACGTGGAGGAGGAACTGTCCTTCACCGACATTCTGGGGATGGAACACAAGATCTCCAGGGACGAGATCTTCCAGTGCATCCAGGGAACTTCCGGCTTTCTGTGCAAGGAGATTGCAGACAAGGTGCTGGAGATTAACGGAAGCGCGCCGTCGGCTCTGTTTCTGGCAGGCGGCGGAAGCAAGCTGGCAGGGTTAAAGGAGGGACTTGCCACCGCCCTCGGCATGGAGGCCGGACGGGTGGCTGTGGCGGGAAATTATTTTAAGGCCAACGCCTTTTCCAGCCAGTACGATCTCAATAACCCGGAGTATGCCACTCCCCTGGGGATAGCGGTGTCCTCGGGATTAAATATGATCAACGACAGCTTCCGGGTGATTCTCAACAATAAGCCGGCCAAGCTGTTCCGCAGCGGCAGCTTTACTGCTCTGAATCTTTTAATGATGAACGGGTACAATTTCAGGGATCTGCTGGGAAGAGCGGGGCAGAATGTGACGGTTATGGTCAACGGAGCCAGGAAGGTGTTTTACGGCACCTCGGCGGAGCCGGCCACGCTCCTTATTAACCAGAAGGAGGGAAAGCTTTCGGATATTATCCATGCGGGGGACGCCATCGATTTTGTGCCGGCTATCCAGGGCACAGCCGCAAGGGCCTGCCTGAAGGACATCGACGGAGCCGCGGACTGCGAGGATATTACGCTTAACGGGATCCATGTGCCCCTTAAGACGCCTTTAAAAAGCGGCGACGTGATCCACATCACGTTCAGAAAGCCGGTACCGGAACCGAGCGCGCCGAAACAGGAAGGTGCCGCGCCGGCAGCGGAAGCGGGAAAAATGGAGCAGGAAGGGAAGACGTCGGCAGCGGAAGAGGGAAATCCGGGGCAGGAAGGAAAGGCGCCGGTATCGGAACTGAGAAATCAGGAGCAGAAAGAATACGCGCCGGCTGTGGAACCGGGAAAACCGGAGCAGGAAGGGACCGCGCCGGCAGCGGAAGAGGGAAATCCGGGGCAGGAAGGAAAGGCGCCGGCAGCGGAACTGCGAAATCAGGAACAGCAAGGGACCGTGCCGGCTGTGGAACTGAGAAAGCCGGATCCGGAACAAAATCCGGAGAAGGCGGAAGGGGACACGGAGAGGAACAGGCCCCAGGCGGGAGCGGATGCCGAAGCCGGAGGGAAAGGACCTGAGGCAAAACCGGAAGGAGAGAGGAGACAGCCGGACGGCCGGCAGGAGGCGGCTCCTGGGTTCATGGAGGAATCTGCCCAAACGGGAGAGACCCCGGCCGGCGGGCCGGAACCGGAGGGGACGGACGGTTTTCCGGGTCAGGTGAAGGCGCAGGAGCCAAAAACTGGGGACGAAACCCCGGAGGCTGAAAGGGAAGCCAAAGAAGGGGAGCTGGTTTCCGGTGCCGCCTTCGGAACGGAGACAGAACCGGAAAGCGAAAAGTCCCGGGAACGGTACGGGAAAGCCTCCGGTGAGGACAGGGAGACGGTAAGAAGGCCCGGGTCAGCCCTGGAAAGGCTTGGCCGGCTGGGAGGCCAGATCACCCCTGCGATGGGGGGAAAGAATCCGGCGGACGGGACGGCTTTGGAGGAGCCGGAGGACAGCCGAGGAGACACAGCCGGGGAGACACAGCCTCTGGTTTTAAATAGCACCGTGGTGTTCAGGCTCAACGGAAGCAACATTGAACTGCCCAAGAAGGAAGACGGAAGGCCCTATTATCTCATGGACATGATCCAGTATTCCGGTATTGATCTGGAGCACCCGAAGGGGGTTGTGAAGCTGACGGTCAACGGCGCGCCCGGCATGTTTCGGCAGGCTTTGGCCCAGGGAGATACCATAGTTATTGAGGAAGAAAAGCGGTAGGCTTAAAATGTACGCTTAGAATCTTTCCTGCACCTGCCTTTGCGGCAGAGTAGCTCATCAGGCAACAAAGAGACTTGGAGAGTACATGAAGGTGAAAACCAGGCAGGAGGAGGCCTTAGAAGGAACCTTTTGCCTGGTTTGTTTCAATTTTAGGAGGCAGACACAAGGGAGGCCGGACATGAAAGCAAAACACGACAGGGGGCTTGGGGCGTTTTCCAGAAAGCTGTGGATTCTGACAGGAATCCTGATGGCCGCATCGGTGGCGGCCATGGCTGGCGGACAGCATTTCCATGGAGGACGCCATCAATATGGCCATCTACCGGCACATGGACGGCATTCTCTTAAAGCCGGCGAAGGGTGGACCAGGATGATGATCGACAAGGCCTGCAGCCACAATATCCCGGTGATCACCATGCAGAAAGATGTGCCGAACTCCAAACGCCAGGGGTTTGTGGGGATTAACGACTATTTTCTCGGGTAGAAGTACGGCCGGCAGCGACGACGGCCAGGCGGTGCGGGATGCCCTGGCAGAGCTTGACATTCAAGGCGCTTTTCCCGGCGGGCCGGATATCATCCTCCCTTACGACCGGATCAAGTTTGAAAATCATGAGTTTGACGGAGTGTGGTACTGGAACAACAACACCTGCGCCTCCGTGGCCATTGCCCAGATTCAGGGCGGGGAGTACCGGACGGGTTACTGTTCACAGGCAATGTCATGATGTTGGGGTCAAAAGGTGTCTATACAGAAAATTGTCTTAATTGTTTTTGAGCTGTGCATTTAATACATCCATTTTGT
>JAAWLV010000187.1 GCA_022798105.1 Hungatella sp. | reverse complement strand
CAAAAAGATAAAGCAGCGATTGCTCGCTGCTTTCATCTTTTGTAATCCCAAAATGCCGGTTCTTACAATTTGACGCCTAGCCATGCTAGGTGGGTGACCGCACTCCGGCTTCTGCCTTCCACTCGCAGGAGGCCTGACATCTACCGGAAAATATAGGAATCCCTTGTGTCATAATGTAGGTTCAAAGATACGTAAGATTGTCGAACATTCCAGGAATTACAGCTCCTGTCTTTTGATAGGCTTATTATACAATACCATGTGTATTTTTTCAATCCTATATTTTTTACTTTTAAGGAAATCCGTTACAGCCGGCTGGTTCGCTGCCACTATGTGCATCCTCCCGGCTAATCACGCCGCAGCTCATCCGATGGGATCTACGCCCTCCTTCGTGACTCTGGCATAGATCAGCTTCTTGTCCCCAGGCGCTTTGCTATCTATAGTATACGCAGATAACAATTTTTTAGAAGCCCCGTCAAACAATTCCTCTTTAGAAGCGTAAAGAATTCCGATCACATCGCCCTTTTTCACCTTCTCACCGTATTTTTTGTAAAGGCGGATGCCGGCGCTGTAGTCAATGGGATCTTCTTTTTTCTGGCGCCCGGCGCCCAGCATGGTGGAGGCGATCCCGCAGCTCTCCGTGTCGATATGTGCGATATATCCGTCCTCCCCGGCCTTCACCTCCCGGCAGAAGGGGGCCTTTTTAAACCGTTCCGGTTCCAGAATGTAAGAATCATCCCCGCCCTGGGCTTTTACCATGGCAGCCAGGGTCCTAAGGCCCCTCCCGTCTGCCATCGCCTCCTTTGCCATATTATAACAGGCCTTTATATCCCCTTTGCCTCCCATATAGAGCATGTGGGCGCACAGCTGTAAGCAAACCTCTGCCAGATCCTCCGGGCCATGGCCCTTCAGCGTCTCTATGGCCTCTATAACCTCCAGAGAATTGCCTATGGCGCAGCCCAGGGGCACGTCCATATCCGTAATCACGGCGCAGCACCGCCTGCCCGCTCCCGTTCCGATAGCCACCATCTCCTTTGCCAGCGCCACAGACTCCTCCAGACTCTTCATGAAAGCCCCGCTTCCGGTCTTTACATCCAGCACAATGCCGTCACTTCCCGCCGCTAGCTTCTTGCTCATAATCGAGGAAGCTATCAAAGGGATGCTGTCAACGGTGGCCGTCACATCCCGCAGGGCGTACAGTTTTTTGTCTGCAGGTACCATGTTGCCCGACTGGCCGATAACGGCAATGCCCGTCTCGTTGACAATCTCAAAAAAACGCTCCCTTCCGATGGCAGTTCCAAGCCCCGGTATGGACTCCAGCTTGTCGATGGTGCCCCCCGTATGTCCCAGCCCCCGCCCGGACATTTTGGCAACCTTGACCCCGAGAGCTGCCGCCAGAGGCCCGATGACAAGAGTGGTCTTGTCCCCCACTCCCCCGGTGCTGTGCTTGTCGACTTTGATGCCCTCAATACCCGACAGATCCACCGTATCCCCGGAGGATGCCATCTCCAGAGTCAGCCCCAGGGTCTCCTCCTCATCCATCCCTCTGAAATAAATGGCCATCAGCATTGCCGACATCTGATAGTCCGGAATCTGCCCCTCCACAAATCCCCGGACCATCTGGCCAATCTCCTGCCTTGTAAGCCTTTTTCCGTGTTTCTTTTTTTCGATCAGATCATACATCCGCATCTGCCGTTTCCCCCTTTCTCCTTGTCGGACGTAAACCGCCCCTCGTACCCCTGTCCCGGTACAGACAGGCCGTCAAGGCTGTCACAAAAGATTCTCCGGCCCAAATCCAAGAGGAAGCAGCTCCTCTAACGTAAACTCCCGGTATTCCTCCGGCGACTTGGCCAGAATCACCTTAAACGTCCCCGGGTCGCAAAACTCCCGCATCACCTGGCGGCATACCCCGCAGGGAGCACAGTAATCCGTCAGGATACCATCCTTTCCCCCGCAGATTACAATGGCTTCAAACTCCCGCTTCCCCTCATTTACAGCCCTGAAAAACGCGCTTCGCTCCGCGCACACTGTAGGAGTGTAGGCCGCGTTTTCGATGTTTATCCCTGTGTATACAGTCCCGTCCCTGCACAGAAGGGCCGCTGCCACATGAAACCGGGAATAGGGCACATAAGCGTTTGGCAGTGCATCAATAGCTGTCTGAATCAGCTTCTGTCTGTCCATGGCTCTCCTCCGCTTTTGCAAGTTTCACAATCCGGCTGGTGCCAAGCCGATTGGCCCCCAGCTTCATAAACCTCTCTGCGTCCTCAAAGGAGGCGATTCCTCCCGCCGCCTTCATCTTCACCTTTGGCCCGATATGGCGGCTGAACAGTTCAATGTCCTCAAACGTAGCCCCGGCAGTGGAAAATCCCGTGGAAGTCTTGATAAAGTCAGCCCCCGCCTCCGTCACCAGCTGGCACATCTTGATTTTTTCCTCCTGGGTCAAAAGGCAGGTCTCAATAATCACCTTCAGCACATGATCCCCGCACACAGCCTTGATGGTCCGGATCTCCTCCAGGACCCTGTCATAGCGCCTGTCCCTTAAATCCCCGATATTGATCACCATATCAATCTCGTCCGCGCCGTTCTCCAGAGCATCCTCCGTCTCAAACACCTTTGCAGCGGTGGTATTGTACCCGTTGGGAAATCCGATAACCGTGCACACCTTCATCTTTCCGCCTACATACTCCTTGGCCGCTGCCACGTAGGACGGCGGGATGCACACGGAAGCCGTCCCGTATCTGACGGCATCGTCGCAGATCTGCTGGATCTCCCCCCATGTAGCCTGCTGGGTTAACAGGGTGTGATCCACTGCCTGAAATATCTCTTTTCGATCCATATCTAAAATCTCCTTTCTGTGGGGCAATCACAAAAGTTTATATACCTGGTACTCCCGGTCAAACACATATCCAAGCTTCTCCGCCAGTTCCACGGACTGCTGATTCGCCGCGTCCCAGTTGGGAATCAGGTTCCGCTCCAGGCACTCCAGCACAAATGCGGCGCTGCAGGCCAGAGCCAATCCCTGCCTGCGAAAATCCTTTCTGGTATCTACCTGGATCTCCATCATGCCCTCGCTGGCCCCGTAAGCGGAGCAGCCGGATACAAGCCTGTGGCCTTTCATAGCCCCATAGCCGAACCCCTTGGCCTCAAAATGCCTGAAATCTTCAAAATTGGAGCACAGATCCCTGCTCCACTCCTCCTTCATGGCCAGATTGTACAGTCTCTGATCGATCCTTCTGATGCGGATTCCCTCAGGTATGGAGGCCACATAGGACTTCAGCCTGTCCACGTCAAAATGATGCTCGTCCCTTTTTAAGGCATATCTGGTGACCATGCGCAGCTGCCCGTCAAACTCATCCTCAAGCCACTGCTCCCAGCGCTCATCCTGAGGATAGATAAATGCATGAGACGCCGACTGATAAAGCTGAGTCTTTAAATCCAGAGCCCCCGCCCCCTTAGGCGCAAGCCCTAAAAGATAAGCAAAATCCCCGGACACAATGAGGCAGCAGGAAGAGCAGTCAAGCCCCGGCACCCATACCCGGCCCATGGCTCCCTCCACAGCGCCCCGCACCAACACCTCTGTGCTTGTCTCGCAGATTGTCCTGATACTTTGACGTTTCTCCCTTCCCAATTCAACCATCATAATAAAACCTCCCCATGCGAAGAAATCTTTCCTCTGTTATGCCGCCTGCCACGGCGGTACAATATGGTACGTTTCTTAATTATATCATACTTCAGAAAGAAATACTATTTTTTGTGAAGAAAAAACTTATCCCCAGTAACCGTTCCGATAGGTCTGCGGGTATGTCGCATAACTTTGGGCTCTTAAAACAATTTCTCACACAAAATGGAAAAGAATGAAATTGCTGTATTGTTGAGTGGGCAAATGGGGCGGATTTGGTCGTGGGGCCAGGGAGTGAAGGCAGGCTGTGTGCCGTTCGTGTTCAGATATGCCAGACATTCCGATGAGCCCTTAAAGCAGAAAACACTCGGGGTGTGGCCCTCCTGTTTTCCTGGTCTCATCTCCATGGCATATATTCACCCGCCCGGCACACAG
>JAAWLV010000006.1 GCA_022798105.1 Hungatella sp. | reverse complement strand
TTACCTCCTTCTTCCTGACGGTTACATTGATTCGATTTCTCCGCCGCTCTCAATTACCCTCTTATACCATGCAAATGAATCCTTTTTCGTTCTCTCCAGGGTTCCGTTTCCACGGTTATCCTTATCCACATAGATAAACCCGTAGCGCTTCTCCATCTCGCCGCTGCCTGCGCTTACCAGATCAATACATCCCCAGGGCGTATAGCCCATGACCGGCACTCCGTCCAGGAACATTGCTTTTTTCATTTCCAGGATGTGCTGCCTGAGGTAATCGATCCGGTAGGTGTCATGGACGGTTCCGTTTTCCGGTTTATCATAAGCCCCTAATCCGTTTTCCACAATAAATATGGGTTTGCGGTACCTTTGATGGAGCAGGTTCAGGCAGTAGCGGAGCCCCTGAGGATCAATCTGCCATCCCCAGTCATTTTTGGCCACATAGGGGTTGCGCGCCAAATAGATTCCGTCTGCCACCCGGATACTGTCTTCGGTTTCTGTGTTGCTGACGGAACTGCTCATATAGTAGCTGATACCGATATAATCCACACATCCGTCTTTTAACACTTCCCGGTCCCGGTCCGTTATATCCAGGCAGATGCCCCGTTCTTTGCGGAATGCTTCCATATAGGCCGGATATTCCCCGAAGACATGGACATCGCCATAGGAATACAGGCGGTGTTCCATGGCTGTCTGGGCGGCAAGCTGATCCTGGGGAGAACAGGTCCTGGGATAAAAAGGAACCATTGCAAGCATACAGCCAATCCGAAACTGCGGATTGATCCGGCGGCCTGCCTTTACAACCATGGCGCTTGCGGTCAATTCATAGTGTACGGCTTGCTGGAGGACCGTCTGCACATCCTCATCCGTCCGGTAAAGGATTCCTGAGTTTGTCCATCCGCTCCATGGATTTTGAACGCTGGCCTGATTATTAATTTCGTTAAACGTCATCCAGTATTTGACTTTATCCTTATACCGGTACATAACGGTTTCGGCAAATTTAACGAAAAAGTCGATCAGTTTCCGGTTCCTCCATCCCCCGTACTGTTCCACAAGGTAAAAGGGCATTTCAAAATGGCTTAATGTAATAACCGGTTCTATGTGGTATTTCAGCAGTTCATCAAACAGATCGTCATAGAACTGAAGCCCTTCCTCGTTTGGCTTGTCTTCGTCGCCATGGGGAAAGATTCGCGTCCATGCGATGGATGTCCGAAAACACCGAAACCCCATCTCGGCAAATAATCGGATGTCCTCTTTGTATCTTGTGTAGAAGTCAATGGCTTCATGGTTTGGATAATAGTGGTTTGGCAGTATGCCTTTGGTGATATCGCGGTCTTTCCCATTGGCTCCGGCAGTCATTACATCGGCGATGGAAATTCCCTTTCCGCCTTTGTCATAACCTCCCTCAAGCTGATGGGCCGCAACTGCACCGCCCCACAGAAAATCATGTGGAACTTTTCTCTTTTCCATACCTCCTAATCTCCTTTTAATTGTCTGTTCGATTCCACATGAGCGCTCATATGTTAGACTCATCATATCACATCGCTTTTGTATTTCAATTGTTTTGCCTGTTTTTGACACATAGTAAAGAAAATCTCATTTGTTACATAAAAAAAACAGACAGGAGCCCTGTCTGTTGGGTCGGTTTCTTATTGAGTTTGGAATCTCTGAATTTCGCCGGTCAGCGTTTCCAGCAGATATACCACGGGGATCTGGGAAACCAGTTCAATATGTCCATGTCCGGAAGTCCTGGAAATTTCCGGCATATAGCAGGAAAAATTCACATCAGACATCTGTGCCGCGGGACAATGGCCGGTATTTGTCACGCTGATCAGGGGGGCGCCTGCTTTCTTGTAGCGATTGATCAAGAAAAGGATATCCTCACCGCCTCCCCAGGTGGAGAGAATAAGAAGCGCGGGCCGGGAG
Organism: Hungatella sp.; assembly: GCA_022798105.1. GTDB lineage: Bacteria > Bacillota > Clostridia > Lachnospirales > Lachnospiraceae > UBA3402. Next base: position 31,088 of record JAAWLV010000006.1, on the reverse strand, counting down.
TCTTCTTTAGGAGAGACGATTCCCCATCCGTCCTCCGCGGTGAAAGCCGGTTTGCCGATGCCGGAAAATAAATATGCCCCGTAGCGGATCAGGGGTTTGCTCTCCCTGTTCCCCGAAAGGATGATCTGGCCTGCATCCGCACAAATCTTTGCGGCCTGTGCCATTTTCTCTGCAAATACGCCGTCCTTTGGGGATGTTTTCATGTACTGTATGGCCGGTTCGGCATCAAGGCTTCCGGTTCGGCTGGGACTGGCAAGTTCCTGGCGGATCCGGTATTTCAGTTCGGTATAGCCGGAACATCCGGCTTTTTCACAGAACCGGAGGACGGTTGTGGTGGATACCCCCACGCTTCCCGCAATCTGCCGGATATTCATTGCCGGCACGGCTTCCAGGTGGGACACAATAAAATTGTAAACCCTGAATTCGCCGGGATTCATGTTCCTGAGCTGTTCATAGGAGAAAACAGGCATGGGATACCTCCATTTTCTGGGTGATGGTTTCCGGTGCTTGGCGGCGCAAGGCCAGATTCATGAGTATGCACGATTGTCCCCTGCTGCCGGGGAGCGGGGATTACGGTGTGGTCTTTGAGTACAGTTTTTTTGCCAGTGTTTCGATAATATAGAGCACAGGAACCTGGGTGGTCACGTTTCGCTCGTTGACCATCTTTGCGGTGACATGATAGGAAATGTTGCAGTCAGACATTTTGGCGAGGACGGAGTTGGCATTGTTGGTAACGGATATGAGGGGGCAGCCTCTCTGCTGGAGATGGGATGCGATGTAGAGCGTCTGCCTGGTGGTTCCTGATTCTGACAGGACGATCAAAACCGTGTCTTCGGACGGATTCTGAAGGATGGGCAGCCACGGATCGTCGATAAACAGGCTGAAATACCCTACATTGGAAAAATACCTTGCGCCGTATTTCCCCAGCATTCCGGAGGTGCCTATTCCGATGAACAGGATGCACTTTGCCCTGACAAGATAGCTGAGTGCTTTGTCGAGGCTTTCCTGAAAGTCCTGGCAGCGGATCCTGGAGATGAAACTCTGCAGCTGGGTTTCTTCATCGTCTTTAAATATCTCCTGCTGCCCTTCAAGATATTCTTTATACCTGAGCTTAAACTCACTGTACCCCTGGGCTCCGCATTTTTTGCAGAACCGCAGAACCGTGGCCGTGGAGACGTGGGCCATGGCGGCTAATTCCTTGATGGTTAGTTTACCGATCTGTTTTTTTGATTTTACAATACAGTCGTAAACTGCAAAATCAAGTTCCGTAAAACTTTCCATTACCTCTTTTGTAAACACGGTTTGTCACCCCCATGAGCAATTGGCAGACTATTTACTACATACGCTTTTAACTTTACTATACATGGCCTGCTTCTGTTTCGCAACTATTTTTTCCTTGTTTGGGAATAAAAGAATCCCAAAATAAAAACCTCGTCCGGGGAAAATCCCCGGACAAGGTTTTTATTCACAATATATTGACCGCAGAACCGCTCGTTTCTCAGCGCCGATTCCGTATTCCCGCTCAAAAAATTCTTCATAACTGCCGTACCTGCCCTTAATGGCTTTAATCGAAGTCATCAGGGATTCCTCCGCAACGTACAAAAGCTTGTCGCTGTAGATTTTATCCTCTTCACTCATCGGATGTTCACGGTAAAATCCGGCTGCAAAGTCTTTCAGATACTGATTGGACAGCAGATATTCCTTCACTCCGTCCTCTTCCCTCATGCCCAATGCCATCATGATTAAAAAGGCTCCGATCCCCGTACGGTCTTTTCCGGCACTGCAGTGAAAATAGATATTTCCGTCATTTTTTTGCAGCAGTTCAAACAACCGGTGATATGCCGGATTATGAAAAGGCATATGCCGATAGCCGTCCAGTAAATAGGAAAACAGCATCTGCACATGGGCTGCCGACAAATTCTGCTGCAGCAGTTCTCCAAAATCAAAACCCTGCTGACCGGAGGAGACAATCAGGGCCGAAATGCGCTCATAGACCATGCCGTCTGCCAGAACATCCTTTTTTAATTCTGCTTCCTTTGCGTCGCGGTAATCCAAAATATAGCGGATTCCCAGTTCCTGTTTCATGTAAACGGCATCTTCCATAGAAAGCCTGTCCAGAGAAGCTCCGCGGAAAATCCTGCCGGGCTTCATCGCAAGGCCGTCTTTATTGCGATAACCGCTGACAGACCGGAAATTGCTGATTGGTAATTGCCTCATACTAATTCCTTTTTACCCCTTCCTTCAAAGCTGCAAACTGTTCCCGGGTCAGCCCGAATGTACCTAAGCCTGTCAGATGAATATTATGGAAATCACTGCCTCCTGTTTGTAACAGGTGATAGGTTTGGGCATACTGCTGTGTAAGGCGATAATCCTTTTCCTTCATACAGAAATGGCTTATTTCGATCCCTTTAAGACCGTATTCCACATACGTTCCAATCTCATCATAATTGCCGTACTCGCACGGATGGGCCAGAACCGGAACGCCGCCGTCTTTTAAAATCGCCTCAATCCCTTCCCTGACATCTATATAGCCCATCTGAGCATCCGTCTCTGCGTTTGTCTTTCCGGCAAACAGGGCTTTGTATGTTTTAAGGTCATTGTACTGGGGATACTTGGCGGTAATGGCCATAAACAGATGCATCTTGAAAACGATGTTATAAGGGGCATATGCTTTGGCCTCCTCATACGTAATATCAAGACCTTTTTCGTTTAGTTTATGGATCAGGCTGCGATGGTAGGCATCGCGGCACTTAAGCGTATTTCGGCATAATTGCTCCACATGGATCGGATTGTCGTTGAGCCACAGCCCTAACACATGGACCTTTTTATACACATTCCGGTCATAACAGCTCAACTCCACACCGCGGATACATTCAATCCCCTGTGACCGGCAGGCTTTTTTGACCAGGTCATAGTGAAAAACCGTATCGTGATCACAGACAGATACTGCCTGGATTTTGCACTCTTTCACTCTCTGAATCACGTCCTCAATTTCATGCACACCGTCGCTGTAGATGGTATGAACATGCAGATCCGCATATATCATTGCAGATTCCTCCTGAATTGTCAAGCTTTTTTGTCGGCAAACGTCACCGTAATCAGTTCACTGCCCTTCATCACCAGCTGCTCTTTGGCAGGTGTTACCGATTCAAATGCTCCGGTATTGAGCACAACTACCATGGTAATATCATTGAGCCCCTCTTTGGCAATTTCATCTTTGTCAAATTCAATGAGCAGATCGCCTTTCTTTACGGCGTCGCCCTTTTTAACATACTGCCTGAAAGGTTTGCCCTCCAGGGTTACAGTGTCAATTCCGATATGGATCAATAGCTCAATCCCGCTGTCAGTTATCATTCCGATTGCGTGCTTGCTGTCAAATACCGCGGAAACCGTACCGTCTGCAGGAGCGTACACGTTTCCGTCAGCGGGAATGACTGCAGCACCCCTTCCCAGCTTTTCAGAAGAAAAAGCGTCGTCGTCCACATCCTTTAGTGCAACAACCTGACCCTCTACGGGAGTCTGAATGATTTCACGGCCCACTGTCTGACCTTCGGGCGTATCATCGAAACCTAACAGCCAGGTAGCCGCAAAGGTTACAACGATGCTGATCAGAGCCGTGATTCCTGCGTGGATCAGGTTCCTGTAGCTTCCTTCGCCGATCCACATGGGGAAGTTGATGATACTGGGCGTCATAAAGGCAAATGCCTTCAGACCTGCGTAACCTGCATATAAACCGCCGGCCGCGCAGCCGATCATAACCGCATACATAGGCTTCTTCTTTTTCAGGGTTACACCGTAAATACAGGGTTCGGTTATACCGGCAAAGAAAGCGGTGAAGGCTGCGGACATTGCGGTATTTCGGAACGCTTTATCCTTTGTTTTTACTGCGCAGGCTATGGCAGCAGAGCCCTGTGCCATGTTGGCGGTCAGGGTCAGAGTCCTGGAGAACGGGTCATATCCGCTTTGAGACAGGATCTGCATACCTGCCAGAGCCAGAGGCGCGTGTGTGCCGGTTGCCACAATCCACGGATAGATAATGCTCATGATGGCAATGCCAAACATACCGAAGGTATTGTAGATCCACAATAACGCATCTCCCAAGTAAATAGACAGAATGCCCATAATCGGAGCCAGCACGACAAAGGTCAGCGGGGTCATAATCAGCAACGTTAAAAATGGCGTCATAATGCCTTCGATAACCCCCGGCAGGCGGGTTTTCAGGAAATGTTCTACCCTGCTCAATACATATACAACCAGAATAGACGGAATCAGGGAAGAGGTATACTTAATTCCGAATACCGGCAAATACCAGAAGCTTCCGATTATCTGGGGCGCTGTCTGAGCCACCGCATTCCAGTTGGGATGAACCAGCGCACAGGCCATCAGGGCCGCCATCATCATTTTTCCCGCCTTTTTAACCGCGCCCTCCTCTTCGCTGATTCCTGCAGCCCTGCATACATCCAGATAAACATCACGGACATGCTGGCCGATGACAACCTGATGCTGGCCGCCTTTCTTAATCAGCTGTATAACGCCTTCCAGCTTCTCAACTGCCTCATCATCGGCTTTTGACGGCTCCCTTAAGGTAAATCTCAGCCTCGTCATACAGTGCTCCAGGCCGGCAATATTTTCTTTGCCGCCGACTGCTGCGACCAGTGCTTTTGCAAGCGTTTCGTACTTCATAGTTACACCCTCCTTTTTTATGAAATGGTTTCCTGTAGTTTTTTAATCTCGGCAAGAACCTTCCCTGCATTCAAACCAATGACCAGCTGATGCATCCCCTGGCGGATGATAACATCGCTGATGCCCTCAACCTTCTTTACCCCCTCCACATCCATTTTTTCTGCATCCTTTAAAACCAGGCGAAGCCGAATGGTACAGGTGGTCATAAAAACAATATTTTCTGCCCCTCCCGCATAATATAAAATCTGTTCCGCCATTTTCCGTTCATTCATGTTTAAATCCTCCTATTGTTTGTGATGTACTCTCGGAATCTCTCCTGCACCTGCCTTTGTGGCAGATTGGTTGTACATTGTGACAAACGTGCGGGGACTGATGCGCCCTTGGAATAAAAAAGACCGGAAAACAGCCGGACGCCACAGGCCGCCCAAGCTTCCGGTCTTGCCCGCATTTATGCGGTTACAATCCAAAGTATTCTGTTATTTGCGTTTTCCCCGCGCAACCGCCCTGCCAATATGCAGCATAAGGTATGTCTGCTCTTCTCTTGTTATCTCCGTATGGAAATACTCCTGAAAATACTCATTGATCTTGAGCACACAGCCAAAACTTTGGGGGTAGATCCCCCTCACCTGGTCAAACAGAACATCGCCGTTTCCGTCCGGTATCTCTTTTGCCAGCAGGCGGTGTGCAAAATAACGGATATGTGTTACCAGCCTTTCATAGTCCAGACCGGTTTCGTCCAGGACAATGGAAAAATAATCCTGGATCAGTTTCACAACATCCTGCACGGTCTGTGTTACAAGAATGGTTGTCTCCATCTCTTCGCCGTCCTGAGAGGCGTTTACAAAGTGAAGCGCAATATAACCGGCTTCATCCTCCGGAAGATAGATATTCTCATAGTAGCCGATGATTTTCAGCGCCGCTTTCGCAGCCTCAAACTCCCTTGGATAAAATCTCTTAATCTCCCAGAGAAGCTGATTCTTCAGCGTCAGATTCTGCTTATATCGGTGCAATGCATAGTTAATATGATCTGTCAGGCCAATATAAATCATGTCTGAAAACTGTACATTCAGGCGTTTCTGTGCGTCCTCGATAATTCGATGAGACAATTCCAGATGATTCGGCGGAATCTCATTCATCAATTCTACAAACTGATTGGTGCGTGAAGGGGAATCGATGACAAATCGTTTTTCAGCCAGTTCAGGATTCACCTCTTCCCCGGCCTTCTTTTTAAATGCGATCCCCACGCCTAAAAGAATCATCTCCAGCTGTTTCTCATCTTCTACCAGGACGATATTGTTATTGTAGACCTTTTTTATTTTCATTCGCCCTTCCACCTTATCTGTTTATACGTCTTGACAAACACCTTTCGAACACCTTTTTATGGAACAAAAAAAGACCAAAAGAACATAGAAATAATTCTATGTCATTCTGGTCTTGCCTGCTTCCTACAGTTACAATCCAAGTTAAAAAAATACTACCATGAAACGGACGAGATGTCAAGCCCCATTAGCTGTCAAAAAATTCCGTCAAAAAATTCCGTCAATTCAAAATTTATAATTAACAGCTTGACTATCTGAAATAACATGATAAAATAAAGGTATTGGAGACATAGCTCAGCTGGGAGAGCATTTGCTTGACGTGTAAAGGGTCGCAGGTTCGAGCCCTGTTGTCTCCACGCAGATTGTTTATTGCAGGGGGCGCCGCAAAGCATCAAATCAGATGATAAGCGGTGCCCCCGTCATGCTCCTATCTTGAAGGCATCGAAAACCCTTCAAGGGCCCGGTTTAAATAGTCATTAAACGGCTTCATTGCCTTAAAAATCTTTACCGCCTGTCCGGCAAACGCCACCCCCGCCAAGATCTCCTCATCGGAAACCGGGTATTCCAGGTACCAGCTTTTAAACTTTAAGTAGGAAGCCTGGGGGTGTTCTTTGTCAAAGCCGGCCGGGACATTTTTCAGTGCCGTTCCCTGCACGGTAAACAGGGTTTGAAAATCCGGCGCCTGTATAAGCTCCTCCCACTCCCTGCCGTTTGCGGCGATAAAATTCCGAACCATGGCAGTGGCGTCCTTAAACATATCCGCAAACAGCCCGCCTCCCAGAAAAGATCCGTTTCCCGGTTTGATCATCAGGTAATACCCTACCGGCACCGGAAGCTTGCCCATGGCGGAGATATGAGCCCGGAATGTGGGATTGTAGGGGGATTTGTCGTGGCTGAACCTGGTATCTCTCACCAGTTTAAAGGTCAGGTTTTTCGGTTCATTGTGAAGGATGGCTGGGTCAAATTCCCCGATTCCTTCGATCAGTTCCTGTATCAGGGCTTCAAATTCCCCGTTGGCTTCCCTGTATTCCTGCTTGTGGGCGTGATACCACTCCCGGTTATTGTTCTCCCTCAGATTTTCAAGATACGTCAATATTTTTTTGGTGTCCATGTTCTCTCCCTTATCCTTTCTGCCCGTTTTCCACAACCGAAAAAGGTGCTCCATTTAAAAAGTCTTCCACAAACCGCTTCAGCCTTTCCGGGGATTCATAGGTCCGGCAGAAGGAGAATTCCTGGGAAATGTCATCGATCTCCTCCATGGCAGCGGTTACGTCAAGGACCACTTTTTTGGGAACGGCATTGTGAAAATCCAGGCTGGAAGGATGGATCCGGTGGTTTTGGATGGCGTAGTTGACCCTTTTTTCGCAGCGGCAGTTTCCGGTCCCGTACTCACCGCAGTATTCCCTCAAAAAATCCGCCATCTTCTTTCGCACCCTGGACAGTCTCTGCCGGTAGGCCTGGGGCGTGATTCCTAAGATATCTCCGGCAATGCGGCTGTCAACCTGAAACATGGTTCCCAGAATAAAGATACATCTGCTTTCCGTGTCCAGGCACTGGAGCATCACATTGGTGCAGGACAGCTTCAGCTCCTGAGCCAGAACCGCCTTCTCCACATCCTGAGTCAGATCCGGCACCTCCTCTATCTTTGCGTGGAGAATATCATCTCCATAGTATTCAAAGTTTAACGGATATTGGGCGAACATGTGTTTCTTATAGTTTTTCAGATGGTTTACCGCGATGGCAAATACCCAGGTGGAAAAACGGCTCTCCTTCTTAAACGATGACAGGTGGGTCATAACCTTCAGCAAAATATCCTGGGAAGCGTCCTCCGCGTCGGAAAAGGTTCCCAGCATCCGAAGGGACAGGTTAAACACCAGATCCTGTATGCCCCCAAGGACGATTTCCAGAGAATGCTTGTCCCCCGCCACAGCCTGGTCAATCAATACCAGGAGTTCGTTGTCTGTTGAGTGGTTCATCATTTCCTCTCTTTCTGCTGTTTTCAGACAGCCTTTTGTCAGGGATTTATCCCCTGCATCCTATTAGACAACCGAAAGCCCGGCGTGTGACAGGAAAAATAAATGAAATATGTAAAAATCTTTTTTTCGTCTCTGCCGGCATACAATCAGGGCGGGAAAGCCTTAAAAAGGTTTCCCGCCCAGTTTCAGCGGCCGTTCAGCCGCTGCATGACCTTGAACAGTTTGTTGATATCCATGGGTTTTGCCAGATGCTCATTCATCCCGGCGGCCTTTGCCATTGCCACGTCCTCTTCAAATGCGTTGGCCGACAGGGCTATGATGGGCACGGTTTTGGCGTCAGGGCGGTCCAGGCCGCGGATCACGCGGGACGCCTCATATCCGCTCATAACCGGCATCATCAAATCCATAAGCACGCAGTGGAAGGTTCCCGGAGCGGATGCCGAAAAGGCGTCTACAGCCGCTTTTCCGTCGTTGGCAGTCACCACCTTGGCGCCTGCCTGCCCCAGCATAAATTCCACGATCTCACAGTTAATCTCATTGTCCTCCACCAAAAGGACACACATTCCCGAAACATCGCCTGGCACAAGGTTCTCTTCTTCCTTGGAAGGCTCGTTTAACGCCCCGTCCACTTGGATTGGCAGGGTAATGCTGATTACGCTTCCCGTGCCGACCCGGCTGTCAACCTCTATGGTCCCCTTCATCTGATCCACCAGTTTCTTTACGATGAACATGCCAAGCCCAACGCCGTTGTAATGGGTTCTGGCGCCCTGGTGCTCCTGGGAAAAGGGTTCGAAAATGTGTTTTTTGAAATCTTCCCCGATACCGATACCGGTGTCTTCAATCACAAACCGGTAATCTGCAATCCCGTTTTTGCAGGCAGTCTCCGCGGCTCGGACAAACACGGAGCCGCCGGACTGGTTGTACTTGATGGCATTGTCTATAATATTCATCAGGATCTGCTTTATGTGCAGAGGATTGCCCAGAAGCCTGGTGTGATGCAGGGCGCCGGCCTCAAACTCCAGCCGGATCCCGGCCTCCTGGGCCTGGGCGGACAGGATGGTGATGCAGTTTTTCAGGGTCTTTTGAAGATCAAAGGGTTCCTCCTTGACCGTGGGCCTTCCGCTTTCCAGCTTGCTGATCTCGAGAACGTCGTTGACCAGGGACAGAAGGTGCTGCGCCGACACACGGATATTTTCCCGGCACTGGCTCTGGCGCTTTTGATCATCCTGGCTCTTCTCCATGACGGCCAGCATTCCCAGGATTCCGTTAATAGGCGTGCGGAGATCGTGGGACATGTGGGAGAGGAACTCGCTCTTTGCCGAGTTTGCCCGGCGGACTTTCTCCAGAAGCTCCATGATAGCCTGTTCCTGCTTTTTCCGCGTCATCATGGTCTCCGTGATGTCCTGATGGTAGCCGTTGAGACATGCGCCCGGCTTTTTGAACTTCTTGTCGGGAACACCGCCGCAGCGGACATAAATCCTTCCAAGCTGGGGGTGATTCCAGGGGTAGATCACCTCGCAGCGCCCGTTTTCCAGCATTTCCTTCACCGATTCCTGGACCATCTCCACATAGTCGGGCTCAATGTTTTCAAACCAGCGCCGGTAGCACTCCTCCGGCCCGATCTCCTCCGATACTCCCAGAAGTATGCGCATCGTCCGGTCCGGGTACATCCGGGGCTGGCAGCCTTCCTCCAGTTCAATGGTCCAAATACCGGTTCTGGCGCCCTCCAGGATATCCTCCAGGCTCTGTCTGGCCTCCAGCTTGTACTTCTCCTCCTGCTCCACCACGGCGTTTACATCCCGCTGGGCAAAAATAACCTGGTTCTCCTCCCCCGCTTTGCCGGTGGCGGAAAAATGGATCTCCAAATGTTTCAGCCCGTAGGAATTGTCGTTGACCTGATAGCGGATGTAGAACTTCTTATTGGTCTTAAGCTGGGACAGCACATAGTCTTTTTTCGTCACGGTCTGCAGCCGCTTTTGATCCCGCGGGATCACATACCGGGCGATATACCGCTCCATAGCCGTCTCATAGCCTTCCTCAAAGTTGACGGCCCAATCCATCCTCAGCCGCTCGTTGTCCCGGTATATCTGGCATTCGTCCGTGTCAAAGTTTACCTGATAGATACCCAGATAGTCCACACTCAAAGCGTGGAGGACGTTGTAGCTCCGCTTTTGGAGCTCACGGACCAGGTTGCGCCGTTTTAAGGAGGACACGATAAAATATGCCGTGGTCTGGAGCATGTTTGACGTGAATTCCAGTGACTTTACCGGCGGATTGTCCACGCCGAAAAAGCCTATGGGCTTTTTGTTATCGTACAGGGGAACCACCACGAGAGAGTGGATGTTCTGCCGTTTCAGGGTGTCATACATCAGAGGATCAGTCTCACGGGTGTCTTCCAGATCCTTGATGATGATATGTCTGCCCACGCTGAAATTCCGGTACCAGACGGCGCACACTTCCCGGGGGACATTTTGAAGACTGTCCTGTTCCGGTTTTACCCCTTCAGCCACCCACTCATAGGTGTTGTCGTCGCCGCCGGTCTCATTTTTCTCAAATATGTAAGTCCGTTCCCCGTTCAGCGCTTTTCCAAGGTGCTCTAACAACACGTTCAGCGACTGATCCGGGGTCTCCTCCAGCAGGGCGGCGCGGAGTCCTTCATTGATAACAGCCTCCAGGTCCTGAACGCTCTTGATATAGCCCTGCTGCTCATGTCCCGTGACATCCGGCGCACCTTCGCCGGCCTGTTTAAAGGGCTCCCTTGAATAACCCATAAATCTGACCTCCGTATATTCCGCCTGGGTGAATATAAGGATTCACCCCCGATTAGTTATTTACATTCTGCATGTGGATAAATATATCATAAATTTGAAAAGATTGCTATGGTTTTTCGGCAGATATGTATCAGCCTGTCCCCGCCCATATTACGGCAATCAAAAGGGTGGGGAGCATATTGGCCACTTTAATCTTTTTCCCCCATATCAGATTTACTCCCACGCAGAAGATCAGCATGGAGCCTGTGAGAGAAAGATTGTTCAGGGCGGCCTCCGTCATAAAGGGCTCAATGAGCCTGGCCAGGAAGGTAATAAAACCCTGAAAAACACCTACCGGGATAGCACAGAACAGGCAGCCCTTTCCCATGGAGGCGGTCATCACCAGGATGATAATGAGATCCAAAACCGCTTTGGCCGCCAGAATGGAATAATTGCCGTAGATCCCGTCCTGAATGGCGCCCACCACGGCCATGGCTCCTATGCAGACCGTTAAGGAAGCGGTGACAAACCCGTCCACAAACAGCTTATCGCCGCTGCTTCCGGTCTTGGCTTTCAGCCAGCGTCCCAGTTCTTCCAGGTAGTGTTCAATATTCATCCATTCTCCAAGCAGGGAGCCGATCATAAAACTTCCGATCATCATCATCGTTCCGCCGCTTGTCAGGCTCTGCCCTGCGACGGACATCATTTTTTCCATGGTTCCGGCAATGCCGATAAACATGACGCTGACACCGCAGGCCATGGTCAGAGTGTCCTGATACCGCTGTGTCATGAATTTTCCGAAAATAAGGCCGGCCAGGCCGCCGGCCAGGATACCGGCCACATTCATAAGGGTTCCAAGTCCCGCCATACCGATGTTCTCCCCCGATTCTGATATACGCCGAATTATTCTACCACAGTTTCCTGTGAATCTGCAACAATTATCTTTTCTATCTTCACGATCCGTCCTCCATCCGTTACTGTTCACAGGTACCCCGTGAACGTAACCGCATATGCCCACTTAAAATCGCCTGCGGCGATGGGGCATATGCTTTGCCCCCGTAACGGTACTGGCCCATGGCTAATCAGCGGAGTGATTAGCCATGGTGTGAACAGTAACCTCTATCCGGACGATGTACTCCACAGGAATCTCCGTCCCGTCCGCCATCACCAGTCTCCTGCCATAGGTATCGATCTTCTTGAGATTTCCCGTCATCGTCTCATAAGCCCCGCCGGCTTTTCTTGCGTCCGGCTTAAAATACGTCACCGTCACTTCCGGGCGCTCCTTTATATGCTCCTTAAGCATACACAGCTTTCCGTCCAGGCTTGTCCGGTTATCCTCATCCGGCCGGACAAACTCGTCCGTGACCCGGGCCGTCTCCCGCAGGGCGTCACCAAACCCGGTCAGGGCGGCAAAAGGCGAAAACTGGGCCGCCCGCTCCTCCAGGGGCATCTGCGGGTGAACCGCCGAAACATGGTGAGGCAGGTGTATTATGTCATCATACCGGCCCGCCCGTCCGGTTCCATACTGGTCATTATCCACGTTTTTCCTCCTGTCTTCCGCCAGACGGGCACCTACGCTTTGTGTCCTCCTATCTGGCCGTTTCTCTCCCTGGCCGTGGCTCCCTCCCTGAGGTTTAAGCCCTTTAAAATGGCGTTTTTGCCGTACTTTTTCTTAATATCCGCCATGGCCTTCTGCATCCGCTTCTCCCGATCCAGCCGTTCCTTCTCTTCTCTGCGCTCCCGCTCCAGGGCCTGGTAGTCCGTAAACATGGTAAGCTGTTCCGGCGTATCCCGGCGGGCGGCCAGGGCCTCGTCCGTCACCCGGCAGGCGGTAAGGTAGATTCTGCGGATCAGCAGATCCGGGGATACAACCCGGTCAAAAAGCTCTGTAACAGCCTCCGTAATAAGCCTGGAGGAGGATGTGGGGGCGGTGAGGTTTGCCGTGCCGTGGTCGTGCCTGGGGACGGTTCTTCCATACCGGTCAGAGGTCACGGCCCCTCTGTAGGTTTCAGCCCTCTGCCCCTTGGTCAGATTCTCCCTGTCATATCCCACGGTCAGGACCATCTGATCCGTCACCAGCCCTTTGTCCGTCAGTTCCAGAGCTACCGAATCGGCCATCTCCCGGACCACCAGCTTTGCCTTGTCAAAGGGATAGGCGCAGGGCAGAACCTGGCCGGAGCCCATGCTGCCGGACTGGGGCTTATAAGCTTTGATATCCTCCATCCTGCAGGGCTCCCACCCCCAGGCGTGATCAATAAGCAGCTCCGCGTTGACGCCGAACAGGCGGTAGAGCAGCTCCTCGCTGTGGTACTCGCCTTCCTTTCCCAGAGAACATCTGGCAATGTCGCCCATGGTAAAAAGCCCGTGCTCCTCCAGCTTGTCCCGGTATCCCCGCCCTACCCGCCAGAAATCCGTCAAGGGACGGTGAGTCCACAGGCGGCGCCGGTACTCTGTCTCGTCCAAACAGGCAATCCTCACCCCGTTCTCATCCGGGGCAATGTGCTTTGCCACAATATCCATGGCCACCTTGGCAAGGTACAGATTGGTTCCCACTCCTGCCGTGGCCGTGATGCCTGTGGCATCAAAAACCGCCAGGATCATCGCTGCCGCCAGCTCTCTTGCCGTGCCCCCGTATATTCCCAGATAGCCGGTCACATCCACAAACACCTCGTCAACGGAATACACATGGATGTCCTCCGGCGCCACGAAATCCAGATAAACCTGGTAGATCCGCATGCTCCACTCCATATAGTGGGCCATGCGGGGGACGGCGACCACATAGTCGATGGCCAGAGCCGGGTCGGCCTTCAGTTCCAGGGCGTCCGACGACGCCCCCGAAAAGGTTCCCGACGGCGCGTGCCTTTGGCGCAGGCAGTTGGCCTCCTCCACTTTCTGCACCACCTGAAACAGCCTGGGCCGCCCCGGAATCCCGTACTCCTTAAGGGACGGGCTCACCGCAAGGCAGATGGTCTTTTCCGTCCGCTTTTTATCCGCCACCACCAGATGGGTGGTCAGGGGATTTAACCCCCGCTCCACACACTCCACCGACGCGTAAAATGATTTCAGGTCAATGGCAATAAAGCTGCGCTCTTTCTCTGACGTATTCCTCTCCTGCCCTGCCTCCACGAAAAACTCCTCCTTCCGGCTGCAGCCGGCCTTTTACGGATCGAAAAGCAAAACAGCCTCCCCCAGGAAGGCTGCTTCGGCATCAATCATCTCCGCCCACAGGGCGGCCGGCCTTAAATAACCATACGTTTTCTCCTGTTACATCTATTATAACAAACATATGTTCTACATTCAACCGGAACTTTTAGTTTTTACAGCTCACTCCTCATACCACTGATTCATCTTTTCGTTGGCCCACACTACCCGGTTGCGGCCAAGCTTTTTGGCATCGTACAGCATAGTGTCCGCAAGCTTTAAGTAGACCTCGTAGGAGTTCTCCCGCAGGGGAATCAGGGTTATGCCGCCGATGCTGACCGTTACCCACTGGGATTTGGACGGGTTGTGGGGAATGTGCAGATCCTCCACCGCCTTGCGGATTTTTTTCAGATACTCAAATGCCGAGACCGCGCTGTCACCCAAAAAGAAAGCCACGAATTCTTCTCCCCCGTACCGGGCCAGAAAGTCAGTGCTGCGCTGCAGATGGGAGGCTATCACCTTTGCCACGCTGGCAATGACCTTGTCGCCGGCCGGGTGGCCGAAGGTGTCGTTGTACACTTTAAAATAGTCAATATCAAACATGCAGACGGAAAAGGGAACCTTTAAGCGGATAGCCTCGTTCCATTTTATGATGCTGTAGCAGTCGTGCTGCCGCCGGTTGGCGATACCGGTCAGCTGGTCGGTCATGGACTGGCGCTCTACCTGCTTTCTGTACCTGTAGAGCTTGATGTGGGTGTTAACCCTGGCCTTTACAATCAGCGGATGGAAAGGCTTGGATATGTAGTCCACCGCCCCAAGGGTCAGCCCCAGCTGTTCGTGCTGAATATCGGAAAGGCTCGTAATCAGGATCACCGGCACACTCTGGGTGATAATCTCCTCCTGCAGTTTCTTTAACAGCGTAAATCCATCCATCCCGGGCATAACCACATCCAGAAGAATCAGCGAGAAATCCTCGGAACTGGCGTAGGAAAGGCCCGTTTCTGCTGTCTGGGCAACGGTTATGTCATAATCATCGTCTAAAATAGATTTTAATTGCAGCGCCTGTGTGGAACTGTCGTCAACAATCAATATTTTTTCCATGTCTACTCCCCTGTGCGGTTTGGTTTTATAAATACAGCTTTTTTATAAATTAAGCCTGAAATTTATGGTAATCAATTGGTAATTTTATTATAGACAAAGCTCATGTTTGTGTCAATAAAATCTCAACAATTAAAAAACCTTTCCTGCCACAGATGTTACTGTTCACTGGTACCCAGTGAACAGTAACCCACAGATGACGCAGACATCTGGCACTTTATTCACCGTTATTTCTGCAATGTACCAGGCTTTTCATAAAACGAAATTCCTCCATTCGTCCGTAGACAGCCAGGTATATGCTGTTGGGGATCACCGTGCAGAAGAAAAGTTTAAGAAAAAAGCCGAAAACCGACCCTTGGGCCAGGCTGCACAGAAGGCCCGTGATTGCCCCGGCAGCGGCGGTCACTGACAAATAACAGAAATAGCGGGAAAAATACCGTCTCACAGGCTCTTTCAGGCCGTGCCGGTAAAGCCCCAGAGGCTCAATCCAAAAAGGCAGCGAGGCCGTGCTTATAAACGTCCCCAAAAGAATCCCGCTGATGCCCCACCGCCGGGCCAGCGCGACGGATACTGCCAGATTCATAAAAGCCTCCAAAACCGACTTGTACCGCTCATCCCAGAACAGCCCCATGATGCTTTTGGTGTTTGCCACAGGGACACGCATGCTGTTAAGATAGAAATTAGCCACAATCAGCGCCACCACCGGCCTGGGAAGCAGAAATCCCTCCCCCAGCCAGAGGGTAATAAACGGGTCGTAGAGCCACAGAAGGCAGATGCTCATCCACCCGAACAGCCAGGCCGCAAAAAAATTGAGACGGGAAAAGGTCCTTCTCTTTTCTTCCACAGTCCCCGTCACGTTTAAGTTCCCCATGGCCGGGGTGATGGCATTGAACACCGTGTTGGTGATGACATTTAAAAAATTCCGTATCATTATGTAGTTGGAGTACAGTCCTGTGATGCCAATGCCCACAAACTTCGAAATCAGTACGTTGTCCGTGCCGAAAACCGCCACGCTGCCGACGCGGTGAAGGATCATGGCACTGACATTGCGGCGGATATCCGCTAAAATATTGGCGGGAACAGGCTGTATCTGCCCCCTCCCTTTCTCCTTCCCCCTTTTCAGATAAGGGTAGAGGTTATCTGCCGCTGCAGAAACGGCTCCATTCTGCAGGATTGTGGATAAAATGGCAATGCACAGATAGCAGAGATAATTTCCCGTCAATAAAAGCACCCCAATCTGGGCCGCTGTGGCAAGGAGCCCGGCTGCGGCCCGTATCAAGGAGTCCACATATTTTTTCTGACACACAAACAGAAGCGTGGATTTGTAGGAACAGAAATAGGAAACACTGACATTTGCCACATTCAGGATATAGATAAGGGATATGTGGGGGATATGTTCCGGCATTTCCTTTACAAAGAAATCAAGAAAGGGCAGCAGGCACAGCCCGGCGGCTAAAACCACCATGCCCACTGCCCGGTAAAAACGGCCGTACAGGGCCATCAGCGATTTTATCAGTTCCTCGTCCCCCTTAGCCACCGGCTGGTACAGGCTGTAGGTGATGGAGACTCCGAATCCCAGCTCCGCCAGGGACAGCATGGAGAGAATATCCGTAAAAAGCCCGTTGATTCCCAGATATTCTTTCCCCAGAAGAAGGACGAATACCCGGCGGGACAAAAATTTCAGCACGGCCAGGGTCAGTTCGCTGACTGCCGTAAACTTCAAATTTTTCACCACATGCTTTGCGTGCTCCATTGGCTTCACTCCGTATTTGGTCTTTTGGCTCTCAGACGTTTTAGGCATCCGTAGACGGAGGCAAAAAAGAAGAAGGCCCTCCGGCTGACAGAAAGGGTGAGAATTGCGGCCATGGTTTTTAGGTCAGGGTTGACAGCCAGGGCCTTCCATGTAAAATGGCGCCTGATATGTTTCTGGAACAGGGTCAGATAGGCGGTAAGACTCCCTTCTTTTGTGCCGTACTCCACGGCCTCCATGGCCAGACGCGCATTTACGGCCAGGGCTATCTGCAGAAAGCCCGGCAGCGCCTGAGGGAAATTCACGCGGGCATCCCTGCAGATGCTGCCTGCGACAGCGAGAACGGTGCACCTCTTTTTGCCAATTCTGCTGTTTATCAGGCTTCCCTGCCTGTAGACATAGTTGTACAGCTCATCCGGTATGTAGCTTAAGTTTTTTACCTCTTTAAGAATCTCATAAAAAAACAGCAGATCCTCACAGCAGAGCGCCTTCTCATGAAAGGGGTGTCGTTTTACAAGTTCTGTGGGATAAAGTTTTCCCCACGCCGTCCAGAGGAAAGGCCTGCGCCTGGCCATACAGGCAACTGCCTCTGCTGCAGAATAGACGCCGGCCGGCGCCTTCTTCACCTTCAGCCCAATATTGGCGCAGACGCTTACATCCGCTCTGTTTTCCCGCAGACTGCGGTACAGTTTCAAAAGCATATCGGGTTTAACATAGTCGTCCGAATCCACAAATGCGGTATATTCTCCCTTAGCCCTTAATACTCCTTCATTTCTGGCGGCGGACAATCCGCGGTTTGCAGGAAAATGGACGACCTGCAGCCGGCAGTCCTCAGAAGCCTTGGCATCGCAGATACTGCCGCTTCCGTCTGTGGAGGCGTCGTCCACCGCAATAATCTCAAGGTTATCGTATGTCTGTGCCCGGAGGGAATCCAGGCATTTTTCTACATAGGGTTTTACATTGTACACAGGTACAATCACGCTGATTAATGGTAGCTCTCTCTTCATCCCAGTCTGTCCTTTAACCGCTTTATATGTTTGTAGGCCGTGGCAGCTCCCCAGAAAAGCGACGGGCTGATATAGAGAAGCAGCGGGGCCGCCTTGTTTTTTTTGCCGCGGCACAGCCGCCAGGCCTTCCAGGTAAAATGCCTGCGGGTATGCCGGCTGAACCTTTTTACGTATCTGAAGGCCTCCCCGGCGCCGGCACAGCTTTCCACCGCCAGCATGGCCTGCCGCGAATCCACATCCAGCGCCTGCTGCTGAAAATCAGGCACGGTGCCGGGGAAATTTAGTTTGGCGTCCCGGCATATCCTGTCATAAACAGGGAGGGCGGTACATTTGCGTTTGCTGACGCCGCTGTGCACCTGGCTTCCCTGGCGGCAGACGTAATGGTACAGCTTATCCGGTATGTAACTGACCCTGTCGGTTTCTTTCAGCACATAATACAGAAACAGAAGGTCCTCGCTGAAAAAGATCCCCTCGTCAAACAGATGTTTTTTTACGGGTTCTGCGGCGTAAAGCTTTCCCCAGGGAACATGGTTAAAGGGGGTGCCCCTGGCCAGGCAGCCCATTGCTTCCTTGCGGGAGTAAGAAGCGGCAGGCCCGCCGGTTATTTTGATGCCGTCAGCCCCGCAGGCGGCAATGTCAGCCCTGGTTTTTCTCAGGCATACGTACAGCCTTTCCAGCATATCCGGTTCCACATAGTCGTCCGCGTCTATAAAGGAGATAAATTTACCGGCCGCCCTTCTTATGCCCTCATTTCTGGCTGCGGACGGCCCCCGGTTTACGGGAAAATGCACGACCGACAGCCTTTTATCCTCCAGGGCGTAAGCGTCGCAGACAGCACCGCTGCTGTCCGTGGAGGCGTCGTTTACAAGGATAAGTTCAAAATTTTCATAGGTCTGCGCCCTTATGGAGTCAAGGCATGTTTTCAACCACGCCTCCACATTGTACACCGGCACAATGACGCTGATAACGGGTTTGTCCCCTCCCATCTTAGTTTGCCCTCCCCCTTATTTCATGGCCTGCCTGTAATACCCGGCCAGCTGTCTGTGTATCTGACTGACGCTGAAGCAGTGTCCGGCTTTTTCCATATTGTTCCGCGACATGGTTTCAAGGAGGCCTGTGTCACTGCTTAAGCGCAGAAGGCCCTCTGCCAGCCCGGCCACATCCCCAGGCTGTACCAGGATGCCGTTTTCCTCCGAAACCACCTCCGGGATTGCGCCCACACAGGTGCTCAGGATGGCTTTTCCGCCGGCCATCCCCTCCAAAACCGCCATGGGCAGCCCCTCATAGTAAGACGGAAGGACCAGGGTTGCGGCCCTTTTCAGGTACTCAAGCTTTTGCCTGCCATCTACCCAGCCGGGAACATGGATATACTTTTTAAGCCCTTTTTCCTCAACCAGCCTGCGCACCTTCTCCACCTCCCCGTCCCCTGCCAGGCAGACGGAAATTTCCGGGTTTTTGCGGACCGCAAGCTCCACGGCGTCAATCAGATCGTAAGTCCCTTTGCGCTTTCCCAGCCTTCCAAGCATCAGAAACGAATTTCTAAGGTTTTTTACATCTCCTGCTGCCGCTTTAAAATAAACGGTGTCAATTCCGTTGTTCAGCGTCCGGCAGGTGCCGGTGTGAAAGCGGGCCTCCAGTTCCCTTCGCCAGCTGTCCGACAAAGCCAGCACCAAATCCGCACGGCAAAAAAACCGATCCACAATTCTCCTGCCAAAAGGTCCGAGACCGTCGTAAAAAGTCAGGTACTCCGCGCCGTGGATGTGCACGATTGCCCGTTTCCCCGCCTTTTTTATTTTCCGCAAATAGAAATTTTTCCGGAAGGTGCTGCCTCTTTCAGCAGTGTGGATGTGGAACAGGTCGTATTGCCTGAAACAGGTCAGAAACCGCAGATACCCCCAGCCGGAGTACAAAAGGCGCAGAGCCAGATTGCCGTCTATGTAAGAGGGAAATATGCGGATGTCAAACTCCCTGTTAAGCAGACGGCTTTCTTTTATATCCCTGATGACTGCGGCCATGCCTCCCAGAGAACGGATGTGGCTGGGGCCGATTACCAGAACTCTCAGCCGCCTTTTTGGCTTTACGTTTACAGGGGCCCCTCCGTTCAGTGAGCGGATGTATCTGTCAACGGACTCCACAAAGGTCCCGGTGTTGGACGGGTATGCGGCGTATTCCCGGGTTTGAGCCCTCTTAACAGCCTCCCCAAGCTTTTCTATATCCAAACAGTACTCAATAAGATTCATCTCATGGAAGCGCTCCAGAATCTGCAGCTGGTGATCGTCCACATGCTCCCCGTATCTGAAAAGACGCGGCACTGCCACCACCTTTTTCCCCCGCCTTACGGCGTCAATTACCGTCCCTACGCCTCCGTGGGTGATGAGGACACTGCATGCGCCGACCATCTGTTTAAATGTCTCCTGGTCATAGAACGCCTTATAACGGCAGCTGCGGGGGGTGTAATCGCTGGTGCCTGTCTGAATACAGACTTCCTCCAGGATACCTCCCTCCCTGACCAGCTGATCCACCTTTTTAATCAGGCGGTTAAAGGGAAATTTCTGGGAACCGACTGTCACAAATATCATGATGTTCACCTCAGTAAACGCCGCCCTTGTACACGGCTTTGGGATAGTATTTCTGCAGCTGGGGCCACTGGATATAAAAGCGGTCCGCAAAGCGGTAGAGAAGCCTTCCGGTCATGGTAGGCGTCTTTACGTTGGCAAAGGTCTCGATAAAGATAAGCTTTTTCCGGAAGACTCTGCACAAAAGGCAGAGGGGTATGACAGCAAGGACCCCGGTGGAGATAACCACGTCGGGCCGTTCCTTAAGGAAAATCCTCAGGGAAAGCCATCCGTTGGCAATCAGCCTTAAGAAACAGGATGGTTCCCGCCGGTTGACCTGAAGCAGGTAATAGCACGTTACGTTGAGTCCGGCCGGCCTGTAGGCTGTCTTCTCGGTGACGAGAAAGCTGTCGCAGCGCTCCATGAGAGGCCTTAACCTGAGAAGCTCATCCAGATGGCCGCCGGAGGACGCCGCAAAACACAATTTTATTCGTTTATCCCTCAAAGAAATCATTCCCTCCCATTTTGCTCCACCGAACACAGTGCTCTTCAAAGATATCTGCCGCCATGTCATGGAAGCGGCAGGACATGGGCACCAGGGCACAGGCAAGCATGGTGTAGGGATAGTAGATGGTGTTGTCCGTGGCATAGAGGACAAAGCAGTAGATGCAGATGCCGAGAAACAGGCACCCTGCGTCTTTGCCGCCCTGCCAGAACCAGTAGCGGAGCCGCACAATCAGATACCCCCAGAGCCATACCAGATACCCGATAAACCCGATGTTCAGGTACATCCTGAGAAAATCATTGTGGATCTGCATGATGGTGCGCCGGGGAGTATCGTATACGACCCCGGAAGCCCAGTCCACAAACCTTTCAAAACCTGTGCCCCGGCCCATAAAGGTAATGCTTATGTCATAGTAGGGTTCCAGGTTGGTAAACATCTCCACCCGGCCCATGGCATTGATTCCAAGCCGTTCCTGCAGATACTGAAAGAGCCCCATCCGTATCCCCACAATGTACATGAAACTGCAGAATATCATCCCCGCCCCCAGACACAGAGCCGTCTGTCTTGCCGCCTTTTCAGGCATCCTGCGCACAAGCCAGGCCACAAAAAAACCCAGGGCCACGGCCGGAATGGCAATCCGCTTCAGGCCGATCAGAAAGAAAACCGACGAGCACACAAGCCAGAAAAGCCAGTGGGACGTCTCCTTCCGGTTCAGGAGCAGATAGATCAAAAAGGGGCCGAAGGCAAAGGTCAGGTCATTGATTTCCAGGGCCAGCATCAGAGGGCCGGTTTCCCCGCTGAACGATGCTAAAAGGGTGATAAATTCCTGGAAAAAAGCTGATGCGCCTCCCTGTGCGATGACTGCCAATACTCGCAGGAAATTGGCCAGGCACATGGCGCCCAGGCAGTACCAGATCCCCTTTTCCCCAAACAGGTACAAGGTTGACGCTGCCACGAAGATTGACAGTATCTGGGGGATTATCATGCCGATGCCGTTTATAATCGTGACCCCGTCCGCCTTCTGGGCCACCCAGATGACGGACGAGAAGAGAAAGGGGATCACAAGGGGGAGCATCTGGGTCACCCCGTGGCGCGCCAGGATGATAACCCGATCCAGCCTGACCGTCACGGTAAAATTCAAAAGCGCAAGGAACAGGATCCCTATAATGCAGGGATTTTTCAGGCTGAATTCAACGCCGCCCAGCAAAAAATAGGTGTCCTGCAGAAAAAACATTGCAGTTGCCAGTAGCATGTAAATGATGGAAACCAAGCTCCAACCCTCCCCACGTTTTTATCTGGTATCGGCCGTTTTTTCGGTTCCGGCCCCGTGAACCCGTTTCATGGCAGTGGACAGAAGCTGGCGGATATAGTAACACTGCTCCTCACCTGCACAGGCAAAGCCGTTTTGAAGTTCTATATGGTAACCGCAGTCCTTGGACTTCTCCTCAAGTACAATGGAAAGCTGGAGAATGGCTGCATTCACCTGATCTTTACCCAGCGACTCTGCAAATATCAGATACTGGCCGGCTCCGTTGTTGCCCACGAACATCTTGTCGGAGGGTGCAAAAACCGATGTCATCACCGCGACGAAATCTTTGATCATCCTGTCGCCGGCCTCTCTTCCAAGCCTGGCGTTCTCCGACTGGAGATTGGCAAGCTTGAACACGATACAGGCAAAGCTTTCGGGAATGGGCCGGCTCTCCCTGGATGTAATAAACTGGTCGCACTTGGCCCTGTTGGGAAGGCCGTCCACTTTGTTTGTAAAGGCGTAGTATTCGATAAAGTCTTCGATCCTGCCGAAGAGGGCTGCGCCCGCACATCCCAGCGCGCCGAAAATCACCACAATGAGAATGGTAAACACAAAGATAGGGAAACGCTCCGTCACCCTGACGCTGGAGAGCATCACAATATTCTGCGCTCCCAGGTAGTCATTGTACTCGTCGTTGGTCTCGTAATATACGGTCTGCAGGGCATTTATCTTCTGAGCCAAACGCTCAATCTCCTGCTGGATCCGGACCTGATCGTCCTGGGAGGAGACAGAGGCCGCACCGTTAAATACGCTGAGTATGTAGTCGTTGTACTCTTTCTCAATAAGGTTGTGCTCAAAAAGAGTCCGATCCTCAATGTAGCGCATCAGAAGCTGGTCGTATTCCGCGGTCCGATCCACAGGCTGCCAGTTGCCGTCCTCATCCCGGTTCCAGTCGTCGTACACATCCGGCAGCACGCTGTTTTGCAGAGTGCCCTCAACGGTTTCGCCGTCCTCGTCCGTGACAGAAGGGGTTCCGAAATCGCCCATGGCGCCCTCGTAAGCCCCGATAATCCCCCGAATCCGGTCGATCTCAAAGGTTGCGGCTTTGTTGGATATGTCCAGGTTGTTGTTCCGGTTCTGGTACTTGTCTAAAAGCACATCCCGGTTTTTCGTAATCCTGCCGGCCAGAATCTCGGAGAACAGCTGGCGGATCTCCACCTGTTTGATAAACTTAAATTCGTCGTACAGATCCTGGAAGCTTCTTCCCGTCTTGCTGGAGCGGAACTCGCCGTTCCAGTTGACCTTGTCCGAAAGATGGTCTGTGATGTTTAAGAGGGTGTCGTCCATAACCTCGGCCATCTCCAGGTAGTCGTAGCCTTTGGAGGTGATGTCGCTGACCGGATTGGCTGCCAGGGAGGTGTTTACGTGGGTCTTTCCGTAGTAGCTTGCGTATTCCTGAAGGATCTGGTTTAAAACCTTACGCGGATAGTCCTTGCCTGCCTTGACGCCGCAGTTAAAGGTTATCAGATGCCTGGTGGGCTTTATCTCGTAGTCCTTCTCGTTGTTGTCAAGTTTTGCCTGCTGCACCAGAAGATCCTCTTCCGTAATAATCGGCTCCACATGGATGTTCATGCGGATATCATCCGTTGTGGCCTCGGTGTAGGGGATATCCAGCTTTTTCATGGCCTGGGCCACCAGGTTGGTGGCATAAATCTCCGTTGTGTCGATCTTCGTTCCGTCCGGGGAAAGCCCGTCCTCGGCCTGTGCTCCGGTGTACTCAATCACTGTGGCCGCCGTGTACTGCTGAATATAAAACTGGGCGATAAGAAAAAATACGACACCGGCCAAAACGGATATGCCGGCAATAAACCCACGGTACTTTTTCAGATAACGAAAAACATCAAGCTCTTTCATGGCGATACCTCCTCCCTGTCCGCGTTTTTGCCTTCCGGTTTCACGGCCCCTTTTCCGGATTTTTTAGATTTTTTCCGGGTTTTGCCCTGCAGCGCCTGTTTTACTGCGCCGCCCACGGGGATGTCTTCACGGCAGGCTTTATAGAAGGGATCCAGTATGGCGATCCCGCCCAGGGCCGCCACAAAGAGAAGGGTGAACAAAAAGGCTCTCCCTGCCTCCCCGGCCATGGAGGGCGAGGAGAAGCTGACCTGGATATACCCGTCCCGTTTCTCTTTTACGTAGGCGGAGCACAGCTGCCTGCACTGGGCGGACAGGTTGATGAGCTCATTTTTCAGTTCCTCAATCCGTTCATCGGCCTGGGCGTATGCATTGGAGGAAGACAGGTTTTTGCCTATCTGGTCGGAAGCATAGGAATTGTGTTCCATCTCCTCCACCAGTTTTGTGGCGGATTCTAAGTGTTCCTTGGCCTCGTCTGCAAAGTAGTCCACTCCGACTTTGGTTTTGGACATGTAAAATTCCTTGTCCGTGTCGTAGGTGGGAATAAGGACGAAACGGGTCATAAAGGCATTGTACATATTGATGGTCTCTATGCGCACGTCGTAGGAGGCCATGTCCTGTTTTCTGGAAATATCCAGCAGCCGGTTGGCGTACTGCATTCTGGACTGATAGGTGGTTTTGTCTATGGAAAGGCTGTTTTCCAGGACAAAGGCCTCATAGCGTTCCAGCTCAATCTTGATGAAATTGTCGATCTTCTGGGACAGGGAGGCAAAGGTCTCCCCGTCGGCCGCCGCGCGGAAGCTGCTGCTGGCGCTGCTGTACATGGGAAGATAATTTTTCAGCTTGTAGGCATGCATCTGCAGATAATCCTTGACGTCCAGATACTCCATCCCTTCCAGCTCGTCAAAGGACAAATCCAGGACGCTGTCGTTTTCCGCATAATTCTGGATAAAGTCTTCCCAGTACACGTCCGCCAAAAGGTTCAGCACCGTCTTTGGGTTCGTGTGGTACAGAGACACCTTCTCAGAACAGTGCACCCAGTACTCCGTCGATATCTTTAAACTTGATTCCTGGGTAACGTCCAGCTTCTCCGCATCCAGGCGGGTGGACAGGGTCAGCATTTCGGCCAGCCGCTCCGGGCTTATTTGCAGACCGCCCCTCTGGATAACCGCCTCCAGAACGCGGTCGGAGAGGATGTCGGACTCATTGAACCGGGTGGTATTGGGGTTCTGCCCTCTGGCCGCCTCCTCATAGTTAAATACCATCAGCATATTGGGCGACCACAGCTTGGTGCTCACCCGGGCGCCGAAGGAGGCCAGAAAGATCAGGACTCCCGCCACCGCCAGCCATCTCCGCTTTCCGGTCAGGTGGCTGATCCCGTTTTGAAGACCTAAAACCGGCAGCTTTGACCTTACGCTGAGAAAACGCCGGATGAGGATGATGAACAAGAGAACCAGGCATACCGTCAAAACCGGCACGATTGCGCTTACTAATATCATGTTGCACTCACTCCTTTTTCATAGTCACGGAATTTCTGTTTCCTGTCTGCCGTTGATATCAATGACGGCCAGCTCAGGCCGGTTATTGATCCGCGGAAGGCCGCTGTGGCCGCCCATGCCTCTGGAAACAAAAATCGTGCTCTTTGGCAGGCTGTACATCCCGCCGTTATATTTGGGGAAGAGGCCTGCATCCCCATGGTATAAGCCTCCGATAAAGGGAAGCCTTACCTGTCCTCCGTGGTAGTGCCCGCAGATGCCCAGATCGATCCGGGCGTCTGCCAGGGCGTCATAGTAAAGGCTTGGATAGTGGGCAAGGAGGAGTTTGAAATCCGTACTTGTTTCATATTCGTCGAAAAATACGGCGCCGTACTCCTCATACCCTTCCGGTGCCGTGGTCAGGCTGCCGATGAGGAAGGGGGTTTTATGTATGGTTACCCTTTCGGCCCGGTTGACCATGACGTGGACGCCTTTGTCCAAAAGAAGCTCCTCAAGAGGGCTCCCTTTTTCATAGAGGAGATTGTTCTCGTGGTTGCCCGGGCTGTAGTATACAGGGGCAATCTTCACCAGTTTATCGCACAGGGTCAGAATGACCTCCAGATTGTCGTCGTCCGCGTTGACCATATCCCCCACAATGGCGATGATATCAGGCTTTAAAGAGGCAATCTGCGCCGCCAGCTGTTCATTGCCCGGGCCGAACTCCCGGTTGTGCAGGTCCGATAAAACCACCACCCGGGCTGTCTCCCCGCATGCCATCTTGCCGGAGTAAAGATGGTGGAAGGTTATCTCCAGCTCATCCGACAGTGCATAACGGGCGCCCAAAACCAGGACAAAGACCGTTAACACAATCCAAAGCACGGCTCCTGCGGGCTTCTTGCGTATCCCTGTCTTTTCGGGCCGTGCATCTGATATGCCGCTTGTTTCCGGCTCTCTTCCCTTTCCATCTGCTTGTTTCTTCTTCTGCATATGCCGCCTCCCCTCTGCGTCCTGTTTCCTACCATGCGCCGTCCTTTGAAAGGACCACCTTTACCGTCTTTAAAAGAATCCGGATGTCCTCTTTAATGCTCCAATTGTCCACATACTCTTTATCCAGCCTTACCACTTCCTCAAAATCTTTAATTTTGCTTCTGCCGCTTATCTGCCACAGCCCTGTGATACCAGGCTTTGTGGCCAGCCGGATCCTGTGGCGCCGCTCATACTTCATCCACTCGTCCACCGTAGGCGGTCTGCTGCCTATCAGGCTCATATCCCCTTTTAACACGTTCCAGAACTGAGGAAATTCATCCAGGGAAAATCTTCTGATAAATCCTCCGATTCCCTTCTCCCCTCCGATAATCCTGGGATCGTTTTCGATCTTAAACATCATTCCGTCTTTCACCTGGTTTTTGGCCATCAGCTCTTTCTTTCTCTCCTCCGCGTCCGGATACATGCTCCGAAACTTGTACATGCGGAACCGTTTTCCATTTTTTCCCACCCGTTCCTGGGCAAAAAAAATGGGGCCTGGCGAATGGATGTAAATAAGCGGACCTATCAATATGTACAGAATCGCGGTAAAAAAACATCCTGCGATGCCGCCGGCAATATCCATCAGCCTTTTGCACATTGTCTGTTTTAAGGATGTCCTGTAGAAGCTGTTGCTTAAAAGGGTATAGTCGCCAATCTGTTTTACATTCTGTCTGCGGCCCTCCAGCTTGGCTGCTTTTAGAAGGTTTAAGTGGACCGTAACCCCCATCTCCAGAAGATAGCTGTAAAATGTCTCGGGAAAGGGAGTTCCTTTCGGGAGGGCTATGAGGACTTCATCCACCCATTCACGGCAGACAAACTCCATCACCGTGTCGCTTCCCGCCACTACTTCCACGCCGTCGATCCTGCTGCCGGCTTTTGAGGCTCCGCCTGGATCCATAAGGACGCTTTTGAGCATATACTGCCTGCCGTAACTGCTTCGTTTTACATTCTCTATAACCGTGGCGGCCGTCTCCTCCACGGTTACGATAACCAGAGATTTACTCTTCTTTCTGTGGCATATCATATCCATCCCCCCGGATCTTTCTGCCTTCCTTCCGTACTGCAGCTGCGGGCCTGCTTTATCCCGCGGTCTGTTTTATTTTTTCTGCCTGTGCCGTGGCAAATTCACTGAGGAATCCGTCGTGCATCTCCTGCTCGGCATGCTTTCTGGCCTCTACCGCATCCTCAAACCGGCGAAAGCTTCCCAGATAGTACCGTTTGCCTTTAAAGCAGATAGATGCCCGCCACGTGCCCTTGGACGGCCGCCAGTCCACCCCCGGCACTCCGCTGGTGTTGTTGCGGCGGATTGTCCTGGCCCGCAGCATCTCCACACAGGTGCCGTCCACATAAGTTAAGCTGGCCAGCCCGCAGCGGCGGCTTTCCGACTGCGCGCATCCGCAGCTGACCACATGGCCGTTGCGCAGATAGCAGGTTTTCACAACCAGCTCCTTTCCGCACTGGCACCGGCACAGCCATGCTGTTTTGGTGCCGATATTCCCGGCCGGTTCAAGAACCGTTAATTTACCGAATATCTGGCCGGCCAGGTTCAGCTTTTTCGTGGAATGTCCCATTCCATCTCCCCTCCCCCATGCCGTCTTTTTGCCACGGAATCCGTATTCTGTTAAATAGAACCCATGGAAACCACACGGGTACTGAAAAAACGGAAGTTTCCCAAACAAATGAATGAGCGTTAAATAAGCATAAAAAACGCCTGCCCCGGTACGGGCAGGCGGATATAAGCCACGACAAAAAAAGACCGCATAAAACGATTCTGTGGCCTCTGTTTTCTGTACTAATTTGTAACTTCCTGTTGCATTTACAAGTTGCAATATGTTATAATTATCTAAAAATTTGCGGACGTCTTTCTGCCTTGGAACAGAATACGGATTCCGTATCCATTAATTGACAAGCCCCAGCTGTTCTAACTGGCGGGCATGCTCCGCGCCGGTAGCCATAAGGTAGATGCGGGTGGTTTCCACGCAGCTGTGGCCCAGTATATCTGCCAGCTTTACAATATCCCGGGTAACCCGATAAAAGGTGGCTGCAAACAGGTGGCGCAGATTGTGCGGAAATACTTTTGAAGCCTCCACCCCGGCGTTTGCGCAGATAGCTTTCATGGCTTTCCAGATTTGATATCGTGATAAGTTCTTTCCGTCTTCGGATCGAAAGATTTCGCCGCAGACGATTTTTTTCTTTCCGGCGTATTTTTTTAGTTTGCGGCAGAGCTTTTCGGGGATCAGGATTGTCCGGATTTTGCCTTTCAGATAAACCTCCGCCCGCCTGGAACGGATCGCCTCCACCGTTATGTATTTTACCTCCGATACCCGGATGCCGGTGGCGCATATAGTTTCCATCAAAAGGGCCAGCCACTCTGCCTGCATGGCATTTGCGGTTTTTAGAAGACGGCTGTATTCCTCCCGGGTCAGATCCTTTGAAGAATCGCGGAAGGCGCGTTTTTGAAGTTTTAAAAATTTTACCTGGCAGTTTTTCCATCCGAGAAAACGGAACAGGCTGTTGGCGGCGGAAAGCTTGGCGTTGACTGTGGACGGGGCCTGGCCCTTCTCCAGCAAATAGGCCTTCCACTGGGCAACGGCCTCCCTGGTCACCTGTCTGCCCTCCAGCCATATGAAAAAGCCCCGGAGGGTTCCTGAATATTTTTCAATAGTGGCTTGTGCCTTCTCCTCCTCTTTCAGGGAACGGACATAAGAACGGATATGAGCCTGGGTCAGTGTATAAGTTTTCATAGGTTTGTGCCTCCTGGAAATGTAATGGAGCGGTTGTGATTGGTCTTAAGCCTGCATGCGGCAGTGCTGCCTTGGCGCCGGCGCACATCCTATTGTACCACTTTTCAGAGCCGGGTAACGTCGAAACCTCCTCAAATTTATGAAAGACGATTCCGGAAACATAAATTCCAAAATCGCCTTTCGGGTTTTATACGTGGCAGTTGAGACGGATATCCTCCGCCAGTTCTATCTTTCTCTTCAGTTTTTCCTCAGCCTCTATCTTCTCCATGGAATCTGTCTGGCTGTCGAACATCTTATTGAACGTCAGTTTCTCGCTCATGATCTCCGCCTCCAGTTCAGCCAGCATATGGGAGAACAGATCCTCCGGGATCACCTCTTTGGCTAAGATACTGGGCATGACCTCCCGGCACACAGGCTGTTCCAGTATCCGCAGGAGAACGCCGGCCAGTTCCGTTCCGTCCCACTGAGGTGTGAGCCTGACAACGGAAGTGACCCAGTCAGTCCCCACATCCCGGCTCTTCATGGCCAGATTGCCCTCGTTTATCACATCCTCCATGGTAAAGGTTGCCTCATAATCAAAACTCTCCGATTCGTCCGATTCCTCCATTCGAAATTCCAGACGGCATACCCTGTCAAGAATATCGGCCACTATCTTATTTTCATTTAACAAAAGCAGATCGTGGCAGCCTCTGAACACCCTGTTGAGAAAGGGCATAACGCCTGCCGGATCCTTGTACCACACTTCCCAGTCGTCCATATACCTGCCGTCGTCGTCAAACTCGTAATATTTGGCCACGTACTCCAGATAGATATGGCCGCTTTCTATCTTCTTACAAAAACTTTCAATATCCTTAAGCTCCGGCATGTACATGATCTTCTTTTCACCGGAAAGGGACATGAGAAAATCCTGCTGGCTATTATCCTCTGTCAGCCTTGCCTGTGCCAAAATCCACTCGTCCTTCTCCTGCTCGGTCATCTTGTTTAACTGATCTGTCACCTGATTTAAGAACCGCATTTTTCATCCTCCTGAACTATCCAAAACATATAATCCGCCAGGCTATTGGTTGGCCCGCAATTTTCCTATAATCACATTTGCCATAATGGCAAACTGCTTTCTTTTGATGGAGTTGTCTGTGGTGTTGGCCTCCAGATACCCCTTCTCGTCATAGTTAAAAAGCATGTCCGTTATGATCATGCGCCATATCCGTTCACTGGAAGCGGGAATGCTCTTGGCAAGGTCGTAAAAATCCTCGCAAAAGGAATCAAAAATTTCCGCTTTTACTTTCGGGTCATAAAACTCAAACAGGTTCTTGAAGATTTCTCTGACCGTACTCATATCAAATTCGCAGAGTACCACACTGCTTCGGTTAATCTCTTTGCTGTAGGAATAATTGCTCATGACATTATCTCTCCCTTTTCTTTATATGTACTGTCGGAGTCTTTTGGTGCCTGATTTTGTGAGATGATTTTTGCCGGATGCGCATAATTTTATGAAGCGTACGATGATTAAATTTATGTGCATATGGCGGAAAATCAACCGCAAAGGCAGGTGCAAGAGAGATTCCGGGCGTACATTTATGCGCACCGCAGGCAGATAGCCGGCTTGCGGATTGGTTTTAGCCTATTTCCGAAGTATATTATATGACTCAGGGAACCCTTTTGTCAATGCTCTCTCGCCCATCTTCCGTACATTCCGGACAGCTTCGTTACGGTTCCAAGGCCAATGTCATGACCTTTTGACCTCAGCATCATGTCATTTAAGTTAAGTGTTAAGAACGATTTCTTGCGCAAAATAGCAATATTATTAAATTGCTGTATTATTGAGTGGGCAAATGGGGCGGATTTGGTCGTGGGGCCAGGGAGTGAAGGCAGGCTGTGTGCCGTTCGTGTTCAGATATG
>JAAWLV010000005.1 GCA_022798105.1 Hungatella sp. | reverse complement strand
ATGAGACCAGGAAAACAGGAGGGCCTCACCCCGAGTGTTTTCCGCTTTAAGGGCTCATCGGAATGCCTGGCATATCTGAACCCGGTCGGCACACAGCCTCCCTCCCCTCGCTGGCCCCACGACCAAATCCGCCCCAACTTTACTCACTCAACAATACAGCAATTTTCCGACTGCTCATTGCCAGCAGGGGAATTATATGCTATACTAAGTTGATATGTTTTGTAATTCACTTGGGATTGGACGGTGAGACAAGTGTTAAATGAGGACAGGCTCAAATTGATGACCGGCATCGGGATGTTCGAGAAGAGAGAGGGGAAAAAGATTTTTCCGGTGTGCCGGTATTTCAAAAGCGACTATATCGGAAGGCACATGCTGAGAGGGTTTTTGGGGTTTACGTTCTGCTGGATTCTGGGGACGGCACTGGTGGTGCTTTATAAGGCGGAGGATTTTTTGTCCGCACTGAATTTTAATGATATTGAAGGGATTGGAAGGATGTATATAGGGGCATATCTGGTAGGGCTGTCAGTGTATCTGCTGATTACGTACGCGGTGTACTGGCGGCGGTATGAATATGCCAACAGGGGAATGAAGGTCTACGTGGCGAAGCTGAAAAGGCTTGAGAAGCGTTATGAAATGCAGGGGAAAAACGGGCAGGGAGGTAGAAAGTTATGATGGCTCTCCTGGAATTCAGAGAAAAATTAAGACAGTTTTACGGAAGATATGATGCGGTAGTGATGCCGTTTTTAAAGTTTGGAGTAAGTTTGGCCGTATTTTGGCTTCTGAACAGCAATGTGGGCTATATGGATAAGCTGAAAAGTCCGGCAGTCCTGTTTCTTTTGTCTGCCGTATGTTCTTTTTTGCCTTATGGTGTCATATCCTTTTTTGCAGGGATTGTCCTGGTTGCCCATATCAGCAGCGTATCTCTGGAGATGGCTCTGATCCTGGCGGTTCTTCTGGTGATGATGGCGGTTCTTTACTATGGATTTCAGCCGGGGGACAGTTATTTGCTGCTGCTTACGCCCATATTTTTTCAAATGAAGATTCCTTATGTAATTCCAATCCTGGTAGGATTGTCCGGCGGGCTGGCCAGCGCGGTTCCCGTGGGCTGCGGCGTGTTTATCTACTATATTATCCAGTATGTAAAGCAGAACGCAGGGGTGCTGACCAATGATGCCGCACTGGATATAACTCAAAAATATGTGCAGATCATAAAAAGCATGGTAAACAATAATTTGATGCTGGTTATGGTTGCTGCCTGTGTTACAGGGATTTTGGTGGTGTATCTGATTCGGACTCTGTCTGTGGATTATGCGTGGCACATTGCCATAGTGGCAGGCGCTTTGGTGCAGCTGATCGTTATTTTCGTGGGTGATTTTCTATTTGATGTTTCGGTTCCCATGGTGGAGCTGCTTGTGGGTGTGATTGCTGCCATGATCATTGCTGCTATCTACAATTTTTTTATATTTGCGGTGGATTACAGCCGGACGGAGTATGTGCAGTTTGAGGATGACGACTATTACTATTATGTAAAGGCGGTTCCGAAGATTACTGTGTCCGCACCAGATGTGAAGGTGCAGAAGATCAGCAGTACCAGAAGCAGGCGCAGGGAATTTTGACAATAACTGACTGACAGAAAAGGGAGGTGAGGATATGGCAGAGATAGTTGAAATGTTTCGCAGCTGGATGTCTTTTTTACCGAAGATTACATACATGAATATTGTGGAGATCATCATCATCGCGTTTTTGATCTATGAAATTCTTCTCTGGATTAAGAACACCAGGGCGTGGACACTTCTGAAAGGGCTTGTTTTTATCCTGGTATTTGCCATATTGACTTATTTACTGAGACTGGATACTATCATGTGGATTCTGGAAAAGACGGCGCTGGTGGCAACCACGGCGCTGGTGATTATTTTCCAGCCGGAGCTTCGGAGGGCTTTGGAGCAGCTGGGAAGCAAGAACCTGGTAAGTATCCTGCTTCCTTTTGATGATACAAAGCAGAATAACAATTTTACGGAAAAAACGGTCAGCGAGCTGGTGCGGGCATCCTTTGAGATGGCCAAGGTAAAGACAGGTGCTCTGATGGTGATTGAGAGAAGCGGTTCCCTGAAAGATATTGAGAGGACAGGCATTGAGGTTGACGGCATCGTCACCAGCCAGCTGCTGATTAATATTTTTGAGCACAATACGCCTCTCCATGACGGCGCGGTGGTGATCCGGGGAAACCGGGTGGCAGCGGCGACCTGCTACCTGCCCCTGTCCGATAACGGGAGCATCAACAAAGCCCTTGGAACCAGACACCGGGCGGCGGTGGGGATCAGCGAGGTGACGGACAGCCTTACGATTATCGTCTCGGAGGAGACGGGGAGGGTGTCCCTGGCGGAGCATGGGGATCTGAGAAAGATTGACAATGCAGACTCTTTAAGCCAGGAGCTTAGAGGGCTTTTGGTGCGGGAGGAATCAGGAAGCCGGTTCAGGTTATGGAAGGGAAGGCAGAAAGATGAAAGAAAAACTGACAAATAATCTGGGACTGAAGGTTTTGTCCCTGGCCCTTGCCATATTTGCATGGTTTATGGTGGTGGATGTGGTGAATCCGCTGGTGGAGAGTTCTCTGGAAGTGCCTGTGGAGATGATCAATGAAGATATTCTGACAAAAGCCAATTTAACCTATGAGGTGGTGGGGAAAAAGACGGTTACCGTCACTTACCAGGTCAGGAGCAGGGACAGATACCGGATTAAGACAGGGGACTTCTACGCCAGTGCCGACTTGGCCAACCTGTATGATGTGACGGGCTCCATACCGGTTAATGTGGAAGTGGCCAGCCGTGAAACCAGAAGCATGATCGAGGGAACTCCCACCGCCAAGCCGGGGGTTGTGAGAATCCAGACAGAGGAGCTTCAGCGAAAGAAATTCGATGTGATTCCCCATGTAAGCGGGGAGACGGAAGAGGGCTATGATGTAGGAGATATAACCGTAAAGCCTCAGTATATTTATGTGACGGGTCCTGTATCCGCGGTAGGGAAGGTTAGCTCCGTGGGCATAGAGCTTGATGTGTCGGGAGCCAATTCCGATGTAACGGGCAGTGCAAAGATTGTCCTTTATGATGCCAACGGCAACCAGCAGCCGGATCTGATGGATGAGGTGAGCCTTAACCGGCAGGAAGCGGAGTACCAGGCCAGCATTTTAAAGGTGAAAACGCTGGGGCTGGATTTCCAGATTGAAGGAGAGGTTGCAAAAGGTTACAGGTTTACGGGAGTGGACAGCAATGTAAAATCAGTGCCTGTAGAGGGGCTGAAGTCGATCCTGGCGTCCATGAGCACCCTGGTGGTTCCGGGGGAATTGCTGAATATTGAGGGAGCGACGGGGGATGTTACGGTAGAGGTTGACTTAACGGCACTTTTGCCGGATAATATAAGCATAACAAAAGATGCAGCGGCAACAGCTGTGATTACCCTGAGGGTTGAAGCCCTGGAGCAGAGGAACCTGGTGTTTGATACCAGCAGCCTGGAACTTACAGGTGCGTCGGAAGATCTGGAATACGAATTTGCATCGGAGAAGGTGAGTGTGCGGATCCAGGGACTTACGGAGGATTTGGACAGCTTAGGTCCGGGGACGGTGTCAGGCCGGGTGGATGTGACAGGCCTTGGAGAAGGGGTAAGCTTTGTGGAGGTACAGGCAGAACTTCCGGCAGGTTTTGAATGGGCAGGGTCCGACATGCTGGAAGTACGTATCACCCCCAAGGAGGCGGCAGGCCCCCACGAGTCCGAAACAGTGGAAGACAGCCAGGCAGATGAGGGGAACGGACAGCATTAGTCAAAAGGAGAGAAAAACAGCTTATGGTAACAGCAAAAGTAGTGATCAGGAATCTGACCGGACTGCACCTTCGTCCGGCAGGGGTTCTTTGTAATAAAGCAATTCTTTACAAGTCCAGGATTCAATTTCGGACAGACACCACCACGGCCAATGCAAAAAGTGTTTTGAGCGTGCTGGGGGCCTGTGTAAAAAGCGGGGACGAGATTGAGTTTATCTGCGAGGGAGAAGACGAGCAGGAGGCTTTGGATTCCATGATCAAGGTCGTAGAAGATGGCCTGGGAGAATAAGTTAATTACATTAAGTTTAAGGAGGGGACGCATTATGTTTAAGGGAACTAATGCATCAGCAGGTATCGGTATCGGCAAGGCGGCAATTATCAAAGAGGTGGAGATGGTGATTCGCCCCGATAAGGTGACAAGCGTGGAGTCGGAGGTTCAGCGGTTCAGGGGGGCGCTGGCAGATACGGTTGCCCAGACAAAGGCGCTGGCAGATGATCTGGCCACCAAGGTTGGGGAGAAGGAAGCGGAGATTATGCAGGGCCATCTGATGCTTCTGGCAGATCCGATGATGACCGGGGAGATCGAGGAGGCTATTAAGAGGGATAACGTGTGCAGCGAGTATGCCATTGAGACCACCTGCACTACCTACGCGGATCTGTTTGCATCCATGGATGATGAACTGATGCAGCAGAGGGCCACGGATATGAGGGACATTAAAACCAGGATGCAGCAGGTTCTGCAGGGGATAAAGCCTGTGGATATCGCTTCTCTGCCAGAGGGCAGCATCATCGTTGCAAAAGATCTGACCCCCTCCATGACAGCGGGCATTAATCCCGACCATGTAACAGGTATTGTGACGGAGCTGGGCGGAAAGACTTCCCACAGCGCAATTCTTGCCCGCGCCCTGGAGATTCCGGCGGTGGTTGCGGTAAGCGGTGTGATGGATCAGATTAACGACGGCGACAGCATTGTTTTAGACGGCGGCGAGGGTATTGTTATTGTGAATCCAACGGATGCCCAGACGGAGGAGTACACGGCAAAGAGAGACCAATTCCTCCAGGAGAAGAAGGATTTGGAGCGGTTTAAAGGCGTACCTACCGTGACAAAGGACGGAATCCATATTGAACTGGTTGCCAACATCGGCAATCCCGACGATCTGGCCAAGGTTCTGGAATATGACGGGGAGGGTGTAGGACTGTTCCGTACAGAATTTTTGTTTATGGACCGCACCTCCATGCCTACAGAGGAGGAGCAGTTTGAAGCATATAAGAAGGTGGCGGCAGGCCTGGCAGGAAAGCCGGTGATCATCCGTACCCTGGATATCGGCGGGGACAAGGAGATTCCGTATATGGGGCTGGCAAAGGATGAGAATCCATTTTTGGGATACCGGGCTATCCGCCTGTGCCTGGATCGCAAGGAGGACATTTACCGTCCCCAGCTGCGGGCGCTGCTGCGGGCCAGCGCTTACGGCGGAATCAAGATTATGATCCCAATGATCACCTGCATCGACGAGATCCGCGAGGCAAAGGCGCTTATTGAGGAGATCAAGAAGGAGCTGGATCGGGAGGGCGTTGAGTACAACAACGATATCCAGGTGGGAATTATGGTTGAGACTGCGGCGGCGTCCCTGATGGCAGATGTATTCGCCAAAGAGGTTGACTTCTTCAGTATCGGAACCAACGATCTGACCCAGTATACCATGTCTGTGGACAGAGGAAACGAGAAGATTTCTTATTTGTACTCTACATTTAACCCGGCGGTTCTGCGCAGTATCCGCAATATTATCAAGTGCGGACGGGAGGCAGGCATTATGGTGGGTATGTGCGGGGAGGCGGCAAGCGATCCCCTGATGATCCCGCTGCTTCTGGCGTTTGGTTTAAATGAGTTCAGCATGAGCGCATCGGCCATCTTAAAATCCAGAAAGATGATTACCGGATACAGCAGCGAGGAGCTTCAGGCTGTAGCCGAAAAAGCCATGAGCTTTGCCACCGCAAAAGAGGTGGAAGCTTACATGAAAGAGTTTGTAAATCAGTAAATCAAACACAGGCACGTCCGTGGAGGAAATGAAACCATGGGCGTGCCCTGGTTAATGACACAAAGGACAGGGGCGTATGTTAGTTTATAGTATCTGCTACGCTGTCAGCTTCGGATTGGCCCGCCTGGGGTGGCATTATGCATCGGGAGGGGTTTTGATCCTGGCAGCCGGTTATTTATATTATTATGATTATCATAAGTCTGGCAATCTGGTTCATCTGCGGGGGCTTTTTGGCGCTTTCTGGACAGGGGGGCAGGGGATAGCCTGTTTAAAGCTGAGCAATCTCCAGAGTGACTGGAGCCTTTTGACCTGGGCGTGCTTTTATCTGGCGCTGGCTGTTTTCTGGGCGGCTTATGAAGTTATGGACCGGCTGTTTTGGGAAGATTACGGCAGAAGCAGGCAGAGGAGGAAAAGCTTTGCGCGCCAGGTTTTTCGATGTATGCAGGTGCTTACGGCCGTTTCTTTTGCAGCGTTTGTTTTCGAGGCGTGGATGCTTAAGTATATCCCGCTGTTTGTAAAGGGAGTGCCGCACGCTTATTCTGAGTTTCACATATCAGGAGTCCACTATTTTACGGTGTCCTGTGTGCTGGTGCCGTCCCTTGCCGTTCTGTTTTTTCTGGAGGGTGGAAGCAGGCGGCGTTACAGAAATGTAATGGCTGTACTGATGACAATCATATCCCTGGCAATCCCTATTATGTGTGTATCCAGGTTTCAGCTGATTTTTGCGGTGCTGACGGCCTGTTTTACTTTTGGAGCCTATTACAGGCGCATGAGTCCCTGGCTTCTTCCTGCCCTGGCTGTGGTGGTTCTTCCGTTTTACGTGATTTTGACAATCGCCAGGAGCCATGATGTGGCATATCTCAACGGAATATTTGAGATGAAGAACAGCCAGATGCCGATTTTTATTTCCCAGCCCTATATTTATATCGCTAATAATTACGAGAATTTTGACTGTCTTGTGGAGGCCCTTCCCAGGCATACCTTTGGTATCCGTATGCTGTTTCCGGTGTGGGCTCTGACAGGGCTTAAATTTGTATTTCCGTATCTGATCAGTTTTCCTATCTATGTGACAAAGACCGAACTGACTACGACGACCCTGTTTTATGACGCTTACTACGATTTTGGGGTTTTGGGAGTTGCGGTTCTGGCCTGTATACTGGGCTCTGCCGCTTTTTGGCTTGTCAATGCCGTACGGGATATGAAGAGCCAGAACCCTATGAAATATATGCTGTACGGACAGTTTGCGGTGTACATGATGCTTTCGTTTTTTACTACCTGGTTCAGCAATCCCACCACCTGGTTTTATTTTGCGGTGACGGCGGCCATGGCGTGGTACTGCGGTGCGGGGGGAAGAAGGTAGAGGCAAAGGTTACGGTTTTTGGATACCTGCGAACCGCACAGATAAATAAAATGGAGGAGACAGCTTATGAGAGCGTGGGAAAATTATATCCGGAAGGTGGTTCCCTATGTGCCGGGGGAACAGCCCCGGGGAGAACATATTATTAAACTGAATACCAATGAAAATCCATATCCTCCTGGTCCGGGCGTGCTTAGGGCTTTAAGAGAGATGGACACGGACGTGTTCCGCAGATATCCGGATCCGTCTGCAAAAAAGCTTACAGAGGCGCTGGCCCGCTATCATCATCTGCCCCAGGATCAAATCTTCGTGGGTGTGGGATCCGATGATGTGCTGGGGATGGCGTTTCTGACGTTTTTCAATTGGGAAAAGCCTGTGCTTTTTCCTGACATAACCTACTCGTTTTACCCGGTGTGGGCCGGCCTTTTCGGGATTCGCTGCGAGACGGTCCGTGTCAACGAAAAATTTGAGATAAACCCGGAGGACTACAGGAGGGATAACGGGGGGATTATTTTTCCCAACCCCAACGCGCCTACGGGCATGTTTCTTCCCCTGTCCCAGGTGGAGGATATTGTCAGGCACAATCAGGATACGGTGGTGATTGTGGATGAGGCTTACATTGATTTCGGGGGAGAGTCGTCCAGGTGCCTCATTGATACCTATGAAAATCTTCTGGTCGTGCGCACGTTCAGCAAGTCCAGATCCATGGCAGGAATGAGGATCGGTTATGCCATGGGATCGTCGGTGCTGATAAAGGCGCTTCAGGATGTAAAAT
This sequence comes from Hungatella sp., assembly GCA_022798105.1. Classification (GTDB taxonomy): domain Bacteria; phylum Bacillota; class Clostridia; order Lachnospirales; family Lachnospiraceae; genus UBA3402. The sequence continues at coordinate 25,240 of JAAWLV010000005.1, read as the reverse complement.
ATTCTTATAATTCCTACACCATGGATTATCCCTCTATCGTTCTGGGGGCGGAGGCTGTGAAGGACGAAGCATATTTTAAAGAGACCGTGGGAAAGATCATAGGGACCAGGGAGAGGGCAAAAAAGAGGTTTGAGGAACTTGGGTTTTCAGGTCCGGATTCCCTGGCAAACTTCCTGTTTGTCTCCCATGAGAGGGTTTCGGCGCCGGAGATATTCCGGGCGCTGAAGGACGAGCAGATTTATGTCAGGTATTTTCCGACCCCCGGAATTGACAATTACCTTCGGGTGACTGTGGGCACAGATGAAGAGATGGAGACACTGTTCCGGTTTTTGGAAGCTTATTTGAATGGTTAGCTGCGGTTTGCCTGTAAATGGCGACAACCGTTAAAAACAGAGAAACAAGGCTGGTGATGGGATGGAAGATGGGAGACGGATACTGAGGATACTGCTTAATATTCTGATTCCGGCTGCCGAATGGATACTGGTTTGTGCGGGAGGTCTGTGGCTTCTTAAATTCTTTATGCCATTTGTCATCGGATGGCTCATTGCCATGGTGGCAAATCCTTTAGTCAGGCTTTTGGAGCGGAGGCTGAAACTGGTTCGGAAACACAGTTCCGTGCTTATTGTGGTGGCGGTGCTGGCGGGGATCATTGGCGGGTTGTATTTTTTAATCGGAAGAGTTATAATAGAATTGCGCTCGCTTGCGGCGGATATGCCTGAGATCTATGGGGCAGTGAGGCTGGAGGTTATGGAAGCGCTGGATTCTCTAAACCGCCTGATGGCGAACATGCCTTTGGGAGTCCAGGAATGGTTTAACCGCACCAATGAGAATCTGGGAGGGATTGCCAGCAGTCTGATGCAGCGGATTGCGTTCCCCACGGTAACCGTTGCAGGCAATGTGGCAAGGGGAATCCCCGCGGTGCTGGTGAATTCCATTGTGGTGATCCTTTCCTCCTATTTTTTTATTGTTGAGCAGGACAGAATATGGGCATTTGTGAGGAAGTTAGTGCCAAAGACCGTGAATCCCTACATGCAGCTGTTTAAGAAAGATTTGAGGAATCTTATCGGAGGGTATTTTCTTGCGCAGTTCCGCATTATGTTTGTGGTGGCGGTGGTGCTGGCGGCAGGTTTTTTAATATTGGGAGTCCGTTACGGGATTCTTCTGGCAATTCTCATTGCCATACTGGATTTTTTGCCCTTGTTTGGCACAGGGACGGCCCTGTTTCCGTGGGCTGTGGTGAAGCTTTTGTCCGGGGAGACGGCGTTTGCGGCGGGGCTTATCCTGCTGTATGTGCTGACCCAGGTTGTGCGGCAGATTATTCAGCCTAAAATTGTGGGGGATTCCATGGGCCTTCCTCCCCTTCTGACCTTATTTTTTTTGTATGTGGGCTTTAAGCTTCATGGCCTTTCAGGTATGATTCTGGCGGTGCCCATAGGGTTAGTGGGAGTAAAGCTGTATGAGTACGGAGCGCTGGACTCCGTTATCGAGCAGATGGGACTTTTAATACAGGAGATTAATAAACTTCGGAAAGAGGACTGATGAAGATAAGGAGAAGAGACCAGATAGCCGCTCTGGGAATGGGTGTGGTTCTTGCCATTCTTTGTCCCGTAAAGGTCTGGGCGTTTGATCCCTGGTCCAATGTTAACGGATACTGGATTTCCGCAGACGGCAAATCAGCCGTGGAAGGGGCCGTAAAAAAGGGAGTTACCATAACCAAATATCAGAATAAAGCGGGGAAGATCAACTGGGAGGAGATGAGCCGGGATGACGTTTCTTTTGCCATGGTGCGTCTTGGCTATTATGAGGATCTGGATCCGTATTTTGAAACCAACATGCTGGATGCGGAGAAGGCAAAGATAGATGCCGGCATTTGTTTTTACAGCAAGGCGGCAACTGTGGAGGAGGCCAGGAAAGAGGCAGCCTATGTGCTGGATATAGCAAAAGGCTATCGGGTGTCTTATCCCATTTCCTATGAGATGGACGTCCAGTATGCGGAGGAGAAAAAACTGACCAGGCCGCAGCTGACCCAGCAGGCAAGGGCGTTCTGCGATACCATCGAGGAGGCGGGATACAAGGTCGTAATATTCGGCGACAATGACTGGCTGACCCAGAATCTTGAGCTGCGCAAGCTTCCCTACGATATCTGGTACAGCCGCTACGGGATGGCTCACAGCTTTGAGAACCGGACGCTGTGGCGCTGTACGGACAGAGGGACCGTACAGGGTGTGGAGGGAAGCGTGTGCCTGGAATTTGCATTTGTCAATTACAGGAAGATTTTTCCGGCTGCAGGGTGGCGGGAAATTAACGGGACTATGTACTATTTCAGGGATTATAAGATGGTCAGGGACACGGCAGTCAGGATTGGGGATACCGTTTATTTCTTTGACGAGAAAGGGAACGGGAGATTATCAAGATAGGGAAGAGGAGAACCGGAACAAAGCGGAAGGGCTTTGGGAAGGGGCTCCTCTTTTTTGTTCATAGAAAATGAGGAATAAATGCCATTGATTATGAAAAGGTTTTCAATATAAAAATAAAGAAAGAGATTGTAGATGGAAAATGGTGGATAATGTCACAATTAATATTGACAATATGCGTGATATATGGTAATATTTACCCATAAATCCTGGGAGATACGAAAAAACCGAGGATTTTAAAAATAAAATTTATGAAAACGTTTTTAGAAACATGGATATCAACCAAAGAACCTAATGCATGAATGTGCATTAAATATATAAAAAGGAGAGAATATCATGAAAAAAGTTTTGTCACTTATCGTAATCGCTGCAATGGCGCTTTCGCTGGCAGGATGCGGCGGCTCCGGCACGCAGGCCACGACAGCCGGGACGGAGGCAAAGGCCGGCACGGAGAAGCAAAGCGAAGAAAAAGAGGCGCCTGCCGCTGAGGGCGGAGAGATCCTCATCGGCTGTCTCCAGGATATTACCGGCAGCACATCCGCGCTGGGTATGTCCGTACAGGCAGGGGCGCAGGCGGCCGTTGACGAGATTAACGCCAACGGGGGCATTAACGGGAAGACTTTAAAGATGAATACCTATGACACCAAGGGCGATGTGACGGAGGCGGTGAACGCCTATATTACTGCAGTAACCGTAGATCAGGTAAAGCTGATTGTGGGACCGCCGGTGGCTAATATTGCCAACGCCATCAAGGAGACCTCTGAAGGCTATGACGTCCCCATTATGGGCCTGGCCATGGATCCGGCCTGCCAGTTAAAGGAGGACGGGACGGCTTACAAGAATATGTTCTGCTTCCAGCCAAGCGCCACTACCCAGGGGGAGATTATGGCGGCGTTTGCGGTAAAGAACGGATTAAAGACATTCGGCGTTTTGTATAATCAGGAGAACAGCTACTCGGTATCTCTGCTGAATCCCTTCTTAGATGAGCTGGGGGAAAACGGCATTACGGTTGAGGACAAGCTGATTGTGGCTTACGGCGCCGCTGATACCGACTACAAGACCCTGCTTCAGCCCATTGTATCTGCCGGTGTGGACGCGGTGTACTGTCCCAATTACACCCAGCAGCTGGTTGCCATTGTGACTGCGGCCAGTGAGCTTGGCTACGAGGGGAAGATCATTGCCGGCCTGGATGCCGCGCCTGCTTTTAACACCACTTACGGCGGCGACTGTTCCAATGTCTACTATATCAACAATATCAACACCGAAGATGGGGCCACGGCCGAAAAAGCGGCAGCTGTGGAAGATAAGATCAGCGCGGTCAACAAGTATTTTCTGGGATATGATATTGTGAAGGTTGCAGAGAAATGCCTTGCGGAGAACGGGGACGGCGATGTGGCTGCCCTGAGGGAAAAGATTGCCAATATTTCCGGATTCAGCGGCCTTACCGGCACCATCAACATTGATCCCAACACACATATGCCGAAGGATATGGGTATGTTTATGTACACGTATGACAATCAGACACCGGTTATGCTGGAGGAATTTTCGAACTAAACGGTTGCGGCCGGCAACGGCCCCTGATTTTATGAGCACTCTCAAAAACTTTTAAAACTGCCAGTGGGGCGGTGTTTTTGAGGGTGCTCTCCTCAAAAAAGGAGGCTGCATATACTATGTCATTACAGATTATAATCAACGGCGTTGCCACAGGCGCCGTGTATGCGCTGATTGCCACAGGATTTGCTTTGATCTTCAATGTCCTTAAGTTTTCCAACTTTTCTCACGGGGCGACTATGATGACGGCTGCCTTTGCGGCTTATTTTGTGGCTGCGTCCAAGGGCATGGGGTTGGCGGCGACCCTGGCCGCGGCGGTAATCGCCGGCGCCCTTATCGGGATTTTCGGCGAATTTGTAGGTTTTAGGCGCATTACCCTGAATCACTCTTCACCCACGTATTTTTTTGTTTCGTCAATCACCCTGGGAACGTTGTATGAAGGCCTGATCACCATAAAAGTGGGATCTAATTTTTACAATTATCCCGGTTTTTTTACTCACTCGAGTGTAAAACTGGGATCCCTGGTGGTATCCAGCAGCGATATTATGATGCTGGTTATCAGTATAACGGCCCTTGCCGTTCTGGCATACGTAATTCAGAAAACCCGTCTGGGGAGAGCGCTTAGGGCGGTTTCTTTTGACCGCGATACGGCGCAGCTTATGGGGATAGATTCCACCAGGATTATCCAGCTGACATTTATTATGTCCGGTATCCTGGCAGGGGCTGCCGGGGTTTTCCTGGGCATTAAATATACGCTGTATCCGTCACTGGGCAGCCTGGTGGTAAAGGGTTTTATTGCATCCGTCATCGGAGGGCTTGGAAGCCTTACGGGAGCTGTCATAGGAGCCGTGCTCCTGGGGATCGTGGAAACAATTCTGTTATCTCTTCTGGGATCCGGCTACAATACCATCGCAACATTTGCTATTATGCTGATCTTTTTGCTGGTACGCCCTCAGGGAATTGCAGGCAGCAATATTCAGGAAAAGGCATAAAAGGGAGGGAAAGATTATGGCACTGGTATCAAATATTCTTACACAGGTCTGCATATCCCTGATTGCCGTCGCAGGGGTTTATGTCCTGACAGGCCTGACAGGTATGTTCAGCCTGGGGCAGGCGGCTTTTATGGCTATCGGCTCCTACGCCTCCGGGCTTTTGGTTGTTAAGGCCGGTCTGCCGCTGGTTCCCGCCTGTATCCTGGCGGTGGCTGTCGCCGTGGCCGTGGGGTATCTTATAGGATATCCGGTGGTGCGTCTGCGGCGGGATTACATATCGCTGGTGACGCTGGGATTCGGCGAGGCCATTGCGGCGCTTTTAAACCGGATGACTTCCCTGACAGGGGGAGCTTCCGGCCTTACGGGGATTCCCAGAAAGACAACGCTGCTTATAGCTTTTATCTCATCGGCGGCGGCGGTGTGCCTGACGGCCTTTTTTAAAACCAGCAAGTACGGGCGCCAGTGCGTGGCTCTAAAAGGTGACGAGCTTGCCGCCAGGGCCATGGGCATTCATGTGACCCGGATAAAAATGACGGCGTTTCTTCTGAGTGTTGGTCTGACCGCCTACTCAGGCTGTCTCTACGCATTTTATATGTCCTATGTGGATCCCACCGGGTTTGGGTGGAAAAAGAGCGCCGACTGGGTGATTATGGTATTTTTCGGCGGTGTCAACAGCTTAACGGGATCCGTTTTGGGAGCGTTTATTTTAAGCGCCCTGCCTCAGGCTTTAAGAAGCCTGCAGAATTACCGCTATGTGATCTATGCGGTTCTGGTGCTTCTGATTATCAATTTCAAGCCGTCAGGGCTTTTGGGGGAGTGGGAGCTTACCCCGCGCAATATAAAGCGCACCGCCGGCCGCTTAAGGGGCAGAAAGAAGGAGACGGGAGGTAAAAGCTGATGGCATTGCTTGAAGTAAAGAATATTTCCAAAAGTTTTGGCGGCGTTTTGGCGATCCAGGGATTCTCCCTGGAGGCGGACGCCGGACAGATACACGGGATCATCGGGCCTAACGGCGCGGGAAAAACCACGATTTTCAATGTCATCTCCGGTGTGTACCCGGCAGACGAGGGGACGGTAATCCTGGACGGGAAAGATATTACCAGGATGGAGCAGTATAAAATTACCCGGCAGGGAATGGGGCGTACATTCCAGAATATCCGCCTTTTTAAAGGTCTGACCGTGGAAGAAAACGTAATGTGCGCTTTTGATCCCCAGAGCAGGTACATGATTTTCGGAGGGATTCTTCCCACTCCGGCGCGCCGCCGGGAGGAAAAAAGGGGGCGGGAGCTGTGCGGACAATATCTGGAGGCAGTGGGCATGAAAGATTACCGGTATGAAAATCCGGAGAACCTTTCTTACGGCATGCAGCGGCGTATAGAGATTGCCAGGGCCCTTATGTGCGGCCCCAAGGTGCTGCTTCTGGACGAGCCTGCCGCAGGCCTGAACCCTACGGAGGTGGGGGAGTTAACGGACCTGATCCGGCGGATTTCGGGAGAGTACGGTTTCGGCATCCTTCTGATTGAACACCGCCTGGAGCTGATTATGAGTATCTCTGATGTGATTCATGTGCAGAACTTCGGTAAAACCATAGCGGTGGGGACGCCGGGGCAGGTGCAGAGGGACCCGCAGGTTATCGAAGCCTACTTGGGCAAGGAGGAATAATAATGGAACCAATGCTGAAGGTAGCGGATCTTTCCGTTAATTACGGACATGTGCAGGCCCTTTGCGGCGTGGACATCCGCGTGTATCAGGGGCAGATCGTATCCATCATCGGCGCCAACGGCGCAGGAAAAACCACGCTGCTGAGGACGATCTCCGGCCTTGTAAAGGCGGCCTGCGGTCATGTGGAATTTATGGGAGAGCAGCTTCCGGCAAAGCCGAGCAAAATCGTGGCCCGGGGAATATCCCATGTCCCGGAGGGCCGCAAGACATTTTCAGGGCTGACCATCAGGGATAATCTTCTGGTTGGCGGTTATTTGTTTAAGGGGAAGGATCTGGAGGAAGATTTAAAAATGCAGTATGAGAGGTTCCCTATTCTGGAGCAGCGCAAGAACCAGTTCGCAGGTACGCTGTCCGGCGGAGAGCAGCAGATGCTGGCAGTGGCCAGAGGGCTTATGTCCCACCCAAAGCTCCTTCTTTTGGACGAGCCGTCCATGGGTCTGGCTCCGCTGATTGTTAATCAAATTTACGATCTGATCAGGCAGATACGGGATTTGGGGATCACGGTGCTTTTGGTTGAGCAGAACGCCAGAAAAGCTCTGGGCATCTGTGATTTTGCCTATGTCCTGGAGAACGGCAAGATCAGCCTTTTGGGAACAGGGGAGGAGCTTTTAAAGTCCGATGCGGTGAGGAAGGCTTACCTGGGAGGATAAAGGCGATGTATGAACGGTAACTGTCAGTTGGAAAAAGTTGGAACTAAATTGTGAAAACCATTTGAAATATGAAGGGATATTGATTATGATTAGAAAGTGGAATGAAGAATCTTTAGATCACCGGAACACGCTTTTGTATGCGATGGGGATTTCCGAGGAGGATGCGCAGCGCCCTGTTATCGGGCTGATAAATTCCTGGAACGAGATGAACCCGGGACATTATCCGTTTGACAAAGAACTGATTCAGGAAATGAAGGATGAGATCTACAGCGCCGGCGGCCTGGCTCTGGAGCTGCCGGTTACAGGGATCTGCGACGGGATCTGCAGCAATACTCCGGGGGATCGCTACACGCTGCCTGCCAGGGACATGGTGTCCGGCGAGGTGGAGACGGTGGCGGAGCTGAATATGCTGGAGGGCATGGTGATTATGGCTACCTGCGACAAGGTGGTGCCGGGCATGCTCATGGGGGCTCTCAGGGTGGACATCCCGACGGTGATGTTTACGGGAGGTTACATGGCGCCCGGACAGCTTTCGGGAAGAATGCTCACTCTGACCCACACCAAGCAGGCCTACGCGGCGTATATCGCGGGTGACATATCCCGGGAAGATTACAAAGCTGTGGTGAGAAATGCCTGCCCTACACCGGGGGCCTGTCCTTTTATGGGGACGGCCAATACCATGTGCGCCATGGCGGAGATACTGGGCCTGTCTCCCCACGGCAATGCCAGCTGCAGAAGCCAGACTGAAACGTGGCATCAGCTGGCCCGCCAGGCGGCCCGTCAGATCATGGATGCCTGGAGGAGGAAGATCTGTCCCAGCCATATTATCGGCCAGGAGAGCTTTGAGAATGCAGTCCGGTATATGATGGCCACAGGGGGAAGCACCAACAGCGTGCTGCATATCCCGGCGCTGGCCCGCCAGATGGGCTGTGAGATCACCCCTGAAACGTTTGACGCCATCAGCCGCCAGGTGCCTGTCATCAGCACCATTTATCCCAATCATCCTTCCTACACCATGGAAGAGTTTGAGAGGGCAGGCGGATTGGGCGCCGTGGTGAAAGAACTGGCAAAAGAGGGGAAGATCGATGTAAATGCAAAGGGGATGTTCGGAACCATCGGCGAGAAGGCCGCCCTGGCGCAGAATAGGGACAGAAATGTAATCCATACCGCAGCCGATCCAATCTATGAACAGGGAGGTCTGGCGGTGCTCAAGGGAAATATCGGTACGGACAGCGCCATTGTCAAGTTCAGCGCCGTGGATCCGGATGCATGGAAGTTCTCCGGGCGTGCAAAGTGCTATGATTCCCAGGACGATGCGTGGCAGGCCATATTGAAGGATGAGATTGGAGCCGGGGACGTGGTGGTGATCCGCTACGAGGGCCCCAAGGGGAGCCCGGGCATGCCCCACATGGAGACCTTTATGGCAGCCGTTCTGGGCAAAGGCCTGGGATCCAAGCTGGCTTTGGTTTCTGACGGGCGGTTCAGCGGGGCCACAGGGGGACTGGCCATCGGCCATGTAAGCCCTGAAGCCTATGAGGGCGGCAATCTGGCCCTTATTGAAGACGGAGATCTTATTCATATTGATGTTGAAGCCAGGACACTGTATGCGGATGTAAGCGAGGAAGAATTCGCGGCCCGCCGCGCTAAGTGGAAAAAGGTGGTAAAGCCGGCCGGCGGCTGGCTGGGGCTCTACCGGAGAAATTGTACCTCCGCCCACCGGGGAGCCACGGTGTACTGGGATCGGGAACAGGCGGAAGATAAATAAGAGAAAAACAGGAGAAGGCTGACATGACGACGATTAAAGATGTTGCCGAGCTTGCAGGCGTGTCCATCAGCACGGTATCACGGGTGTTAAACGGCAGGACCTATGTAAATGAGTCCACCCGCAATATGGTAATGGAGGCAATACGCAAAACCAATTACAGTCCCAATGCGCTGGCAAAAAGCCTGAAGATGGGCCGCAGCGACACCATCTGTCTCATGGTGCCTTCTATTGAGAACCCGATTTTTCCCGAGATAACCAAGGGGGTGGAGGACTTTGCCAGGCGCAGCGGTTTTACGGTGATGCTGTGCAACACGGACGAGGACGTGACCCTGGAAAAGTCCTACATCGACAAGATGAAGACCCGCCAGGTGGACGGCTTTGTGGTCTGTTCCTGCATGCCTTACTCAGAGCATATCCGCAGGCTGTACGAGGAGGGGATGCCTATGGTCCTGGTCAACCGTTTTGAGGAGAAGGACATCAACAAGATTGACACCGTGTCCGTGGACAATTACCAGGCAGCTTTCGAGGCGACCCAGTATCTTATCCGTCTGGGAAGAAAGCGCATTGCCCTGATGCTGGGCCGGGAGGAGTTATACCTTTACCAGGAGCGCTACAGAGGGTACTGCAAAGCCCTGGAAAATAATCATATCCCCTACGACGAGGCGCTGGTGTCACAGGAGGCGGCGGGCCTGGGCGCCAACAGCTTCTACTACGCCACCCAGGAACTGATGCGGCTTCCCAACCCGCCGGATGCATTTTTCTGTACCAGCGATCCAAAAGCCTTTGTGGTGCTTCACGCCCTCCATGAGATGGGGGTGCAGATCCCAAGGGATGTGGCTGTTATGGGATTTGATAACGTGCATCTGTCTGCCATGACAGAGCCGCCGCTGTCTACCATCTCCCAGCGGCTTCATGAGATGGGGGGGATCGCGGCCAAATGCCTTCTCCATCAGATTGAATATAAAGAAAAGAACGGGGAACTGCCTCCGCCGGTACATACGGTCATGAGCTGGGATTTGATCGTACGCCGTTCAACCGGATGAGGAAACAATACATGAATAAACTGGGCATTAATTTATGGAACTGGCAGACAGGCCTGTGTGAGGAGTGCGCGGGCCTGGTTTTAAAAGCCGCTGATATGGGGTTTACGGCGGTTGAGCTGCCTATGACGCGGACAGACGTGCCTGAGATCATAGAAAGGGAGATACGTTTAAGCGGCCTTTGTGTCAGCTTGTGCGCGGCCCTGGGACCGGGAAAGGATCTGTCCAGCTTTGACCCTCAGATCCGAAATCATACGATGGATTATGTGACGGAATGCTTAAAAGCGGGGGAGAAGCTGGGAGCCTGTGTGCTGTGCGGTCCCCTGTATGCAGGCGGAGGAAAGCGCCACCGGCTAAGCCCCGGCGACCAAAAGCGAGAGTGGGATCTGGCGGTGACGGGCCTTCGGGAAGCGGCCAGGCGGGCCGGGGAGTGCGGCATGGAGCTTTCCGTGGAACCTTTAAACCGATATCGGACCAGCGTGGTGAACACGGCGGCCCAGGCGGCAGAGCTTGTAAGGGACATAGGGGCGGACAATGTGGGCATCCATTTTGACACCTACCATGCCTGCCTGGAAGAACGGGATCTTCTGGAGGCTCTGGAAGAGGCACTTAAAAGCAGCAGAGTGAATCACTTCCACGCCTGCGCCAACAACCGGGGAGGCCCGGGACAGGGGCTTGTGCCGTGGAAGGAGGTGTTTCGCCTTTTGGTGAAGTACGGCTATAAAGGGCATATTACTATGGAGACGTTCGCTCCCGGCGGCCTGGACAGCAGCTGGGTGCAGGTTCACGGGGACGCGGATGAGACGGCGCTTATGGGAATTGGCTATTTAAAAGGTATTTTCCGGGAACTCTTGGGAAAAGAGGCCGGATTTTAGGAGGATTGAAATATGGCAGACCATGAAAAATTTCATTACAGATCGGTGGAAGAGATCCTGGAACAGGCAGACAGGCTGGGGGTAAGGCTGCCTTTTGCAAACGATGCGAAGGCCCTTACAAAGCCTGTGACGGTGAGGAATGTGACAATTCCCAACCGCATGGGAATCGCACCGATGGAGGGGGCGGATTCCCTTCCGGACGGTTCCCCCTCCCGGTATACTCTGCGCCGCTATGTCAATGAGGCCCGGGGAGGCAGCGGAGTCATCTGGTTTGAGGCCATCTCCATCGTGGAGGAAGGCCGATCTTCTAAGACTCAGCTGATGCTGACAAAGGATACTCTGGACAGCTATAAAGCTATGACGGAGAAGGTGAAGGAGGCCGGCCTAAAGTCTAACGGCTTTGCGCCCTACCTGATTATGCAGGCCAATCACAGCGGCCGCTACTCCAATCCGGATAACCGGCCGGCGCCTCTTATTGCGTACCGCCATGAGGGACTTGAGGCTTTTAGGGCGGCGGACGACTCCTGCATTGTGACGGACGACTATTTGAAGGGGCTGGAGGAAAAGTTCGGGGAGGCTGCCTGCCTGGCAAAGGAGGTCGGTTTTGACGCGGTGGACATTAAATGCTGCCACGGATATCTTCTGGCGGAATTGTCCTCTGCGTACCTGCGGGAGGGAGAGTACGGCGGCTGTTACGAGAATCGTTTCCGTCTGCTCAAAAACGGCATCCGGGCGGCAAAGGTTTATGAGGATCCGGGATTTATGGTGACGGCCAGGCTGGGAATCTATGACGGCTATGCATACCCTTATGGGTTCGGAGTGGCCGAGAAGGGCGGCCTGACGCCTGATTATTCGGAGCCGATCCGCCTTGTGAGAGAGCTTCATGAGGAGCTTGGCCTGGATATGGTAAATCTGACCATGGGCAATCCCTATGCGACCACCCATGTGACCCGCCCCTATGACAAAGGCAAATATCTTCCCCAGGAACACCCTTTTGAGGGAATAGGCCGGATGATCGACGGGATTGGGAAGGTGAAAAGGGAGGTGCCGGGGATGGTGATCTACGGATCCGCCCCCACCTACTTAAGGCAGTTTGCCGATCTGTACAGCGCAGGCGCCGTTGAGGAGGGATACTGTGACGGCATGCTTTTTGGCCGGATGGCTTTTGCCAACCCGGATTTTGCCAATGAGATCATGACAAAGGGGCGGATTGAACCAGGGCAGGTGTGCCTTACCTGCGGCATGTGCGGGGACCTGATCCGGGCTCACAAGCCTACAGGGTGCGTGGTCCGGGATGCGGAAACGTTTATGCCCTTTTACAGGGAGTTTCTGGAGATAAAAAAGACGCAGCCTTCTAATTTCCGGGGCTGACGAAATAAAGGAGGCAGCGGTTTGGCAGGGTTTAAACCGCTGCCGGACAATGGTTGGAGGGAAGCTATTATGAAACCGGTATTAAACCGTGTGGGAGAGATTTACGAACCTTTTAAAATCCGCTTTCTGGAAAGAGAGATTACAGGGCTGGCACCGGATGAGGTGCTTATAAAGGTGAGGGCCAGCGCAATCTGCGGAAGTGATCTGCACATTGCCAGGGGCCTTCATCCGTCCGCGCCATTGCCGGTGACCATCGGCCATGAATTTTCCGGGGATGTGGCGGCAGTGGGAGAGTGTGTGGAGCGTGTAAAAGCCGGACAGAGAGTGACGGTGGAGCCGTGCATTGTCTGCGGCAAATGCGATGCCTGCCGCCGGGGCGATTACTGTTACTGCGAAAATATCAGCTTTACCTATCGCAACGGCGACGGCTCCATGGCTGATTATGTGGTGGTGAAGGAACCTTATGTGTATGAACTTCCCGAATATCTCACCTATGAGACGGGAGCTCTGATGGAGCCGCTGGCTGTGGCCACTCATGCGGTGAAGCGGGCGGATGTGAGGCTGGGGGAGAGCGTGCTGATCATCGGAGCGGGAGCCATCGGCATGATGACGGCAGCAATGTGCCGCCGCAGCGGCGCCGGTGAGATCATCATTGCGGACGTTTCGGATCACCGCCTGTTAGCGGCACTGGAAGTGGGGGCTACAAAGGCGGTCAACAGCGGGAGAGAGGATTTGGAGCGGGAGATCGCCAGTATCACACAAGGAAAAGGTGTGGATAAAAGTTTTGAGTGCGTAGGGCGGGAGAGCTGTTTTAACCAGGCTGTTATGACATTAAAGAAAAACGGCACGGCTACGGTCATAGGCATCTATGAAAAGCCTGTGGTGTCTTTCCCTGCAAGCCGCCTCATTACCCATGAGATCCATGTTCAGGGAGCTCAGAGTTACTGCTGGGATTTTCCCATCGCCATAAAAGCGGCAAAGGATCTGCCGATGGAGAAGTTCATCACCCACACCTTCCCCTTAAGCAGGCTTGAAGAAGCCGTCAGGACGGCGCTGGATCCGAACAGTAAAAGCATCAAAGTGGTAGTGAAGCCAGAATCATAAAAGGGTGCTTTGAAGGCCAAAAAGGTTTAAAAAATAAGGAGAAATAAGATGGATAAAACTGCAATTGTAACAGGAGCCAGCCGGGGGATCGGCTTTGCCATTGCACAGCAGCTGGGGGCGGACGGATACAACATCGTAATGGCGGCGGCAAGCCCCAAGGAGAAAAACCAGGAAAGCGTGAATCAGCTTCTGAAAGCGGGAGTCCGGTGTGTTTACGTCCAGGCAGACATAGGCAATCATGAAGACCGGCTGAAAATCGTGGATACGGCGGTGAAAAACTTCGGCCGCATCGATGTCCTGGTAAATAACGCAGGCGTGGCTCCCGTTTTGAGGACCGATCTTCTGGATATGACGGAGGAGAGTTTTGACAGGGTGATGAATATTAACACCAAGGGCAATATGTTTCTGACTCAGGCCGTGGCCAGGCAGATGATCGGCCAGGAAGCAGAAGGCCCCAGAAAAGGAGTTATTATCAATGTGTCCAGCTGCAGCGCAGCGGTGTCCTCTGTCAGCCGCGGGGAGTACTGTGTGTCCAAGGCAGGAGTATCCATGCTGACTACCCTCTATGCGGACCGCCTGGCCGGGGAGGGAATCCTGGTCCATGAGGTGAGGCCGGGGGTCATTGCAACGGACATGACAAACACTGTGCGGGATAAATACGACAAGATGATTGAGGACGGCGTGTTTCCCATAGCGCGGTGGGGAAGGCCTGAGGATGTGGCCGGCGCGGTCAGCGCCCTGTGCAGTGAAAAATTCCTTTATACCACAGGCAATTACATAGACATAGACGGAGGGTTTCACATTAAACGGCTGTAATTCTGACGAGAGAGGGGCAACAATATGGAGGAGAAGGTATTTGGGCAGGCAAAGACCCGCCTGTATGTGTGCAACACGGCGGTGGTGGGCACCGGAGCTGCCGGTTACGGCGCTGCTAACCGTCTGTGGCAGTACGGGCAGAAAGATATTCTCATGGTGACGGAAAAACGCCGGGCAGGAACCAGCCGCAATACAGGCAGCGACAAGCAGACTTATTATAAGCTGACCCTTTCCGGGGGAGAACCGGACAGCGTCAGGGAGATGGCGGATACCCTGTTTTCGGGCCGGTGTGTGGACGGGGATCTGGCGCTCTGTGAGGCTGCTTTGTCGGTTCAGGAGTTTTTAAAGCTGGCGGAGCTTGGAGTGCCTTTTCCCAAGAACCGCTACGGGGAGTATGTGGGATATAAGACAGACCATGATCCCCGCAGGCGGGCGGCCAGCGCAGGCCCTTATACCAGCAGGCTGATGACCGAGAAGCTGGAGGAGGCTGCCGACGAAAAGGGGATCCCGATTTTGGACGGGCATCAGGTGATCCGGATCTTAAGCGACGGGAAAAAGGCCTACGGCCTTTTGTGTCTGGACACAGATGTGAGAAGCCAGGATAACCCGTTTGTCCTCATACAGTGCAAAAATATTGTCTATGCTGCCGGAGGGCCTGCGGGGATGTACGCTGACAGCGTCTATCCTTTCGGCCATTACGGAGCGTCGGGGCTGGCTTTCGAGGCCGGTGCAAGGGGAAAAAACCTGACGGAGTGGCAGTACGGCATGGCCTCCGTAAAGCCCAGATGGAATGTATCCGGCACTTACATGCAGGTGCTTCCAAGGGTTTTCTCCGCCCGGCCTGACGGAACCGGCGAGAGAGAATTTTTGACGGATTTCTTTAAGGAACCTTCCCGGATGTTAAGCAAGCTGTTTTTAAAAGGCTATCAGTGGCCTTTTGATGTGGAAAAGATTGAGGGAGGCAGCTCCGTCATCGATATCCTGGTTTATCTGGAGACCTGCAAAGGCCGCCGCGTCTATCTGGATTACAGGTGTAATCCCGGAGGCGGCGCCGTTGACTTTGGAAGTCTGGACAGGGATGCCAGGGAATATCTGGAGAAGGCGGGGGCATGTTTCGGAACGCCCATCGAGAGGCTTGAGCATATGAATGCTCCGGCCGTGGATTTTTACAGGGACAAAGGGGTGGATCTGCACAGGGAGCCTTTGGAGATAGCTCTCTGTGCCCAGCACAATAACGGCGGCCTGAGTGTGGACTGCTGGTGGCAGACAGATGTGGAGGGCCTTTTTGCGGCAGGGGAGGCGGCCGGCACCCACGGCGTATACAGGCCGGGAGGGACGGCTCTTAACGCGGGACAGGTGGGATCTGCCCGGGCTGCCCGGTATATTGCTGCCAGACGGCAGGGAAAGCCGGAGGACGGATTTGAGCCGGCGGCCGAAAAAGCGCTGGAGGAGATGGAAGGCCTGGCGCGCAGGGCGCTGGCTGGAACGGGCAATGTGAGAAAGCTGTGGGAAGAGGCCGGAAGGCGCATGAGCCGGTGGGGCGGTGCCATGCGCAACCCTGAGGAGATCACCGGTTACCTGGCGGAGGTAAAAGGATATCTGGATAATTTTGCGGATCTGGCGGCTGTGGAGAAGAAAACACAGCTGCAGTGGCTGTACCGTCTGAGGGATATGCTGATAAGCCAGTATGTGTACCTCTATGCCATGAATGATTATGTGGAGAAAGGGGGGAAAAGCCGGGGCAGCGCCCTGTATACGGATCCGGAGGGGAAAAAGCCCTATGAGGGGCTTCCGGAAATGTTCCGGTTTACCCTGGATGACGGAAGACATGACCATATGATTCAGGAAATTTTCTATCGGGACGGAGACTGCGGGGTTCAGTGGCGCCGGGCAAGGCCTATACCGAAAGAGGATGATTTCTTTGAGAATGTATGGCGGGAGT
This sequence comes from Hungatella sp., assembly GCA_022798105.1. Lineage (GTDB taxonomy): Bacteria > Bacillota > Clostridia > Lachnospirales > Lachnospiraceae > UBA3402. Next base: position 8,998 of record JAAWLV010000005.1, on the reverse strand, counting down.
ACCGCAGGGACGGGAATATCCGATAAAACAGAGAGCGGACAAAAGCCCTGCAAAATTAGAAAATTCCGGCAATAGACAGGATCTATTGCCGGAAGCTTCAGCATGGTTTTGGGGTTATGAACTCCGGTTTTTCAGAAATCTGTACTGCCGGCTTTTTTTGATTGGAAGGGGTAAGTTCTCCTGCGCCGGCGGCTGCTTTTCTTATCTCCGTCCGTACCAGGGTCTGGATGATTTTTACTGCAAGAAGGACAATTACAACAGGAAGAATGCAGGTAAGAAAAATCTTTATCTTGAAAAAGAAGGCCCTGCGTTTCAACAGTTTCTTTTTCTTTGCCAGCTGATAGCACTTTCTCTCAATAAATGACTGCAATTTCATAGAATGTCTCCTTTCCGGCCGGACTGACAAAGCTCAATCCCCCATCAGCGATTTTATAATGAAAGAATAAATCTCAGGGTTCCGCTCCCTCCAGTGGTCGCACATGGTTTTGGCCTGCTCTTTATCGGGAACGGCCAGGCTTAAATCCAGAAGTACGGTTTTGCCTTCCAGAAGTTCGCAGTGGACCACATAATCCTGGCTGGTGGACTTGTAGTAATCCGCGATGACCCCGGCTTCGTCCCTCATGCGGAAGCGGTTCTCCTTTAAGTACCGGTTCATATCATCCACAATGGCCGGAGGGATATTTTTTCCGAAGAAATCCAGGGTATCCTCCCCCTCCCGGGTAATCTCATAACGGGTGGTATTGTGGCTGGAATGTACGCTTATAAGGCCGGATTCGGCCAGTTCATTTAAAGCCTGCTGGAGCGTGAAATAGGTGGCATATTCATGTACAAGAAAAAAATCCGTCAACTGAGAATTCGTCAGCGGAAAATTTACCTGCTTTAACATGTAGAGATTCATCAGCTTGTACAATGTCATAGGGTCTGATAACATCGCAAATACTCCTATCAGGCTGCTTGTTTTTAGAATAAGGCCGGTTCCTTGCCCAGAGCAATTTACGGATACAATAGGGGCTGTCACACTGCAGATAAAATCACAGATGTGACAGCCCCCTGCACTACATCAAAAAATGGAAGCAATGGGGCTCGAACCCATGACCTCTCGCGTGTGAGGCGAACGCTCATCCCAGCTGAGCTATGCTTCCATGTGGGCAGATGCTTCCGGGCACCTGCTTTGCCGTAAGACTCTCCCGGCTGGCGGGGAGTCCCTGCTGCAACTTGTGGGTACAGACACAATTTGTACAAACTTCGCCGCCGGTGTCTGCTTTGTGATAGGGAATCCTCCCGCCCGGCGGGTTCCTCCTTACCGCAAATCATGGAGCATATGGGATTCGAACCCACGGCCTCAACAATGCGAATGTTGCGCGCTCCCAACTGCGCTAATGCCCCATGCCACTATTTTATCACGTTATGAAAAAAATGCAAGACCTGAATTTATCGAAAATTGTCAGATTCGATTTTTTTCATGTAGTAAAACAGAAAAAAATGTGTTAAAATTAGAAAAATGGGCAAAAGACAGGTGAGAAAACATGAGGGAGCGGATTAACCGCCTGGCAAAAGGGATTATAGATATGGATGTGCCGGTATTGACGGTTCAGCCATCGGTCATAGAGGAAGAACTTAAGGTTGGGGAGCGCAGGAGAGGGGACCTGGTGGTTTCCAGCGAGAACGGGATCCACGGCAAGGGGCTGGTATATTCTTCCAATTACAGAGTGAAGGTGCTGAATTCTTCCTTTGGGGGAACCCGGTGTTATATCAGTTATGAAGTAAACGGCAAGTACCTGGAATACGGAGACGGGATAGAGGGATCTTTTTACCTGGTGACCAACGGAGGGGAGAAAGAGATTCCTTATTCTTTTCGCCTGGAGGCGGGAAATTCCGGAAAGATCCTTTCCCAGCTGAAAGAGGCGAAGGACTTTGGATCTCTGGCCAGGCGGGATTATGATCTGGCCCTGCGGCTTTTTGAGTTCCGGGATTTTACGGACGCGCCCTTTATGCAGGACATGGGCATACGGGCGGTTTATGACGGCTTAAGAGGGCAGGGAAACCGTTTCGGCCAGCTGGAGCAGTTTTTTATTGCCTTGAAGCTAAAGGAGCCGGTGAAGCTTCGGGTGGAGGGGACAAACAGGGAGTATTATGCGTCGGATCAGATCATAAACGACGTAGTTGAGATAAAAAAGGAGGGATGGGGCTACCTGCCGGTGACGGTCAAGGTGGACGGCGGATTTATCCAGAGCCTGAATAAGACCATAACGGACGAGGACTTTGAGGCAGGCGTCTGCAGGTACCCCTTTGAGATCAATCCGGCGTCTCTCCATTGCGGCAGGAACTACGGGAGCATTACGGTGGAGACCATGTATGAATCGGTGGTTGTGTCCGTGGAGGCTCACGGAATGCCGGGGGAGAAGGCACAGGCAGGGTATAAAACCTATGGAAGGTATCTGTCGCTGCGGCTGGAATATGAGGCGGGAAGAGGGGACAAGGACAATCTTGAGACGCTTATGGCACAGGAGCTGGAGCAGCTGCGCATGAGCAAAGGCCAGTCCCCCCACCTGTCCCTGATGCAGGCGGAACTTATGGTGCTTCTCAAAAAGTTTGAGGAGGCTAAAACATATATCGAAGAGTGCAGGGAGGTTATCCTGGAACAGCGCATGGAGAATTCCCAGTGGTACTGCCTGTATGAGTATGTGTCCGTGTCCGTTTGCCCGGATGAGGAGAGACTTTCATCCCTGCGCAGGCTTCTTGGGAAATACATAGAGGACGGGAAGGCGGATTATTTCCTGTTTTACCTCAGCTCCATGTGCGACGAAAACTGGAGCTTTGAAAACCCCGGGGAAGTCTTAAGCAGGCTGAAGGTTCTGTACGGGGAGGGATGCCGCAGCCCCTTTATGTACCAGCATGCGCTGAAGCTGTGGAATCAGATGCCCCAGCTTCTCTACGGTATCGGGGCCATGGAGCTGCAGGCGCTGAACTTCGGGGCCAAACGGAATCTGGTCAGCGAGGAGCTGGCAGTAAAGACGGCCAAACTTTCGGGGGTTAACAGGCATTATCAGCCTTTGTGCTGCAAGATGCTGAAAAAACTGTACAAAACCTTTCCCCGCACCGAGATTCTGGAGGCGGTGTGCAGCCTGATGATCCGGGGAGGGTGTCAGAAGGAGGCGGACTTTGTATGGTATGACCGGGCGGTGAGGGAGCAGTTAAGCCTGACCAGGCTGTACGAATTTTTCCTGTACTCTCTTCCGAAGGATTACAGGCAGGCCATACCAAAGCAGGTGCTTTTATACTTTTCTTACGGACACGATCTGGAGAGAAGCAGCAAGGAAGCGCTGTATGAAAACATTATCCGGTATGTGAGCACGGAGAGCACCGTGTACCAGGAGTATGAGCGCAGCATCAGCCAGTTTGCGGTGGAGCAGGCTCTGGAATCCAGAATCAGCAGCCGGCTGGCCGTGATTTACGAGGAAATGATCTATGCGGATATGATTGACGCGGCGCTTGCCAGGGCTATGCCCGCCCTGCTTCGGTCCTACCGCATCAGCTGCTCCAACCGGCGGATGAAATATGTGGTGGTATGCTATGAGGAGCTGACGGAGGAGGCGGTATATCCTCTGGAGGACGGGGTGGCCTATGTTCCTATCTATTCCAGAGAGGTGAAACTTTTATTCCAGGACGCTTACGGAAACCGTTATACGGGAATCGGCCATGTAAAGACCAGGGTTCTTGACAAACCGGAGCTGGAGAAGCGGTGCTTTGAGCTGGAGCCGGATCAGCCCATGCTTCTTCTGGCTGCCTGCAAGGAGGCTGCCGGGGAGGAGCTTGACGAGAAGGGAAAGGTGGTTGCGGAAAGGGCTGTCAGCCGCCTGCCTCTCCATGCTCTCTACCGGAGACAGCTGATCGGCCGGCTGATCCGGTTTTATAAGGAAGCTAAGATACCGAAGGAGGAGGCGAAGATCCTTACGGCCCTTTCAAAGGACGGGGGATTTCTTTCAAAACAGCAGAGGGACGGCCTGTGCGAGGCTCTCATAAACCACGGGTATATGAAAGAGGCCTATGATATGATGAGCCGGTTTGGCTCTCAGGTGGGGGAGGACAGTCTTCAGAAGCTGTGCAGCCAGATGATTTTAGATCAGATGTTTGACCAGGATGACTTCCTTTTGTCGGTAGGCTTTGGGGTGTATGAGGCTAAAAAGGCTGACAGCGTGATCCTGGACTATTTGTGCGAACACTTCAACGGGACCTGCAGCCAGATGTACGGGGTGCTTTTAAAGGCTGTAAAGGATCAGGTGGAGACGTATGATCTGGAAGAACGGCTTTTGGCCCAGATGATGTTCATCGGGGATGCAAAACAGATAGACAAGGTGTTTGCCCTTTACGTTACCAGGAAGAAAACGGGGGAAAGCATTGTCAAGGCCTACTTTACCATTAAGAGCTCGGAGTATTTTCTTCATGACGTGCCGGCGGCGGATCAGGTATTTTCCTACCTGGAGGAGGTGATCCGCACGGCGATTGAGAAGGGGAAGGTCTCTACCATTTACCTGCTGGCTTTGAGCAAATATTACAGCGGCCTGCCGGAACTTTCGGGGGAGCAGGCCAAACTGTGCCAGGTGATTGTGGATCAGCTTTTGGAGGATGGCATGGTATTCCCCTATTACAAGCAGCTGGCAAAGGCCATCCGCATTCCGGAGGATATTCTGGATAAGGCCATCATCCAGTATGTGGGGCAGAGGGATTCCAAGGTGGAGCTGCAGATACGGATCCTCCCCCAGGAGGAGCGGTTCCACAGGGACGAGCTGAGACGGGTATACCAGGGGATCTTTGTCAGGCAGAAGGTTCTGTTTGAGGGAGAAATTATGGAGTATGAAATCTATGAGCAGAGGGATGATGAGAGGGTTTTGGTGAAAGAGGGGAGCGTCGCCTGCGATGTGAGGGATTCAAAAGATAAAAACAGCAGATTCAGCCTGCTTAATCAGATGTCTTTGTGCCTGAATGTGAAGGAGGAACAGGGACTTAGGGAAGCTATGGAAGAATATGTGCAGAAAAATGCCGCGGTGGAAGGGCTGTTTCAGCTGCTGTAAGGCAGGCTGTGAAAGGGCTGGGCCGCCGCTTAGAAAGAATAAAAGGGGATAGTCGATGGAGGGACTGGTACTGGGATTGGATCTGTGTGATGCTTACACGCAGCTTGTCTGTGACCGGGGAGAGAAAACCTGGACGCTGCCGACAGTAATATGCAGGAAAAAGAAGGAAGAATTGTGGCTGGTGGGAGAACCGGCTTACGCCAGCGCCCTGGCGGGAGACGGGGTTATGGTAGACAAGCTGGTAAAGCTGGTAACAAAGGACGGCACATCCACCATCGGAGGCATCCGCTATGGGGGAGCGCAGCTGATGGTGCAGTTTCTGATCCAGGTACTTACCCTTGCAAAAGAGGAGTACGGGACAGAGGCCATAAGCCAGCTGGTATTTTCGGTTCCCAAAATCGAGGCAAGGCTTCTTAAGTGCCTGACATCCTGCGGGGATTACCTGGGGGTGGAGGAAAAGGACATCCATGTGGTCAGCCACACGGAAAGCTTTATGTACTATGTTTTGAGCCAGAAGCGGGAAGTGTGGAACAACCAGGTGGGCATGTTTGATCTTTCGGCGGAAGGTCTGTGCTATTATGAGATGAAGGTACAAAGAGGCTTAAGGCAGACCACAGTGGTGGCGGAGCGGGAGAGGCTGGAGGAGGGGTTCAGCCTGGATATTCTCAATACGGCTGCCGGGGGAAAGATGGCGGACAGAATTCTCTGTTCCTGCGGAAACAGGCTGCTTCAGAAGAAACTGTTTTCGTCGGTGTTCCTTACAGGGAAAGGGTTTGAGAACCGGGACTGGGCGGCAGGTTTTATGAAGTTAATCTGCAATCGCCGCAGGGTCTATGCGGAGGCGGAGCTGTTTGCTAAGGGGGCTGTCCTGCGGGCGGAGGATCTGCTCCGGGAGAAAAGCGCATACCCCTATATATGTATCTGTGAGGGCAGGCTGGATTCCAGCGTGTCCATGAAAGTACTTCACAAGGATCAGGACAATCAGCTGATGCTGGCAAACGCCGGGGTCAGCTGGTACGAGGCCGGGGCCCAGGTGGAGCTGATACTGGATGGGCAGGATTATCTGGAATTTATCATTACTCCGCCGGATCAGCGGAAAAGGAAGACGGTAAAGATTGTACTGGAGGGATTTCCCAAAAGGGATGAAAAGACACTGAGAGTGCTTCTTGAGATAGGGTTTTTGGATGAACGGACCATGACGGTGACCGTGACGGATCAGGGATTCGGAGAATTATTCCCTTCCACAGGGGCGGTGCTCAGGCAAGAGGTTATGTTATGAGTGTAATTGTGTGCAGGCAGAAGCGTGCGGGACATCCGTATTTTCTTGAAGAGCTGGGGGTAAATATCTATACCTGCCAGGAACTTTGCTATGGGATTTACCATCACCCGATTCTGTTTATGGACGGAATCATGAACCAGAATCTGGTGGATTTTATCAGAGATGAATTTGGCATGGGATTTGTCGCCGCCCGGCTGGAGCAGAGGATGAAGAGCGGGGACAAGCCTGAGGAGCTTCTGTTTTTGTTTATGCAGGAGTGCGATTATTATACTACCGGGGAGATGAATAAACTGCGCCAGGCCGTAACGCTTCTGAGAAAATTGCCTGCTTATGAGTATGCCAAGAGGAAAGCGGACTATCTTGTGAAGTTTAAGCAGTACGGAAAGGCCATAGCCGGTTATCAGGAGCTGCTGGAGACGGAAGATAAGCGGGCGGACGAGCAGTTTGCCAGCCGTGTGTGGAGCAATCTGGGTGCGTGCTATGCCAGGATCTTTCAGTTTAAGGAGGCCATGGAGGCGTACAACAGAGCCTATGAGAAGAAGAGGGATCTGAGCACGCTGGAGAGAATGTACCATCTGACCTTGTTAAACCCGAAACTGGAGCTTAAGGAGAGATATAAGTCCGTAATTTCGCCGGAGCTTATGGAGAAATGGAACGGAGATTTTGAGAGGGCAAAGGAGGAGGCCAAGGATTCCAAGGAAGTGAAGAAAATCGGACGGCTGTTTGAGAGGGACTCCGTCAGAAGGATGGAGGGAGCGGCTTTGCTTGTGGAGGAGTGGAAACAGGAGTACCGCGGGATGGCATAACCGCTCAGGCCGTCTTGGCGGCTGGGCCGGTGAACAGATATGGGGCGGCTGCATTCACTGGTTTTTATAAACCTGCATATGAGGCAGGCTGCCGGGGAAAATTCCTCTTGCTATCGAAGGCGGAACGTGATATATTAGGCTCCAATGGCGTTTGAGGCGGCAAAAAGGAAAAGGGGAGGAAGAGAAGATGGCAGGCGGGAGATCAAAATCTTATGAGATGGATATGTGCAGCGGTCCGATATTTGTTAAAATTGTCGTGTTTGCAATTCCGCTGATTTTGTCGGGGATTTTACAGCTTTTATTTAATGCGGCAGATATTATTGTGGTCGGCCGGTTTGCAGGCAGCCAGTCTCTGGCGGCCGTAGGTTCTACCTCGGCCCTTATTAATCTGCTGGTAAATGTGTTTATCGGTCTGTCTGTGGGGGCTAACGTGATGGTGGCCCGGTTTTACGGAGCGGGGCAGCAGCGGGATCTGGAAGAGACGGTACATACGGCGATGGTGATGGCGGCGGCTGGCGGCGCCATTTTGATTGGGGTGGGCGTCATACTGGCGGATCCTCTGCTTAAGCTAATGGGGACTCCGGATGACGTGCTGCCCCTTGCTGCGCTGTATATGAAGATATTTTTTGTGGGGATGCCGGTTAACCTTCTGTACAATTTCGGAAGCGCTATTTTGCGGGCGGTGGGGGACACCAAAAGGCCTTTGTACTTTCTTTTAGCCGCAGGTATCGTCAATGTGCTCCTTAACCTGTTTTTTGTGATTGTGCTTTCTATGGGAGTGGCGGGGGTGGCATTGGCGACGGTGATTTCCCAGTGCATTTCCGCGTATCTGATAGTCCGCTGTCTGATGAAAACCGATGCCGGTTACAGGCTGGATGTAAAAAAGCTGCGGGTGGTGAAGAACAAAGCCCGCTCAATCGTGAAGATCGGCCTTCCCGCAGGGCTGCAGGGGGCGATTTTCTCCGTGTCCAATGTGCTGATTCAGTCATCGGTCAACTCGTTCGGCTCCGTGGTTATGGCGGGAAATACGGCAGCCCAGAATATAGAGGGGTTTGTGTACACATCCATGAATGCGGTTTATCAGACAGCCCTCAGCTTTACCAGCCAGAATTTCGGGGCAAAGCAGTATGTGCGGATGAAGAAGATCCTGGTGTACTGCCTGATACTGACCACCATGGTGGGGATTGTTATGGGCGGCGGAGCGGTGGTTCTGGCAAGGCAGCTTTTGGGGATCTACTCCTCCGACGGGGACGTGATACGTTACGGGACCTACAGGCTTACGATCATCGGGACTACATACTGTATCTGCGGGCTTATGGACTGTATGGTGGGAGCGCTGCGGGGCATGGGCTATTCGGTGATGCCCATGATCGTATCCCTGACAGGGGCCTGCGCTTTGAGGGTTGTGTGGATTTATACAATTTTTGCCATGAACCGGACACTTCAGACCCTGTATATCTCGTATCCGGTGTCATGGGGGATTACTTTTTTGGCCCATCTGGCCTGTTATATAATAGTGCTCAAGAAAGTGAAACAGGTGATGGTTCCTGTCCCGGCTAATCACTGGGCTGAATAGCCGGGGCAGCGTTACGAAGACCCTAAAAACAGGTCTCTTCTTCAAGGCATTCATTTACCTTGAACTGGATAAACCGGAACGTTAAATTCGTCCTATTGCTGTTTCATTGAGTGAGCAAATGGGGCGGATTTGGTCGTGGGGCCAGGGAGTGAAGGCAGGCTGTGTACCGTTCGTGTTCAGATATGCCAGACATTCCGATGAGCCCTTAAAGCGGAAACCAGTCGGGGTGAGGCCCTCCTGTTTTCCTGGTCTCATCTCCATGGCA
>JAAWLV010000186.1 GCA_022798105.1 Hungatella sp. | reverse complement strand
GAAATCCCGAGAAGTCTTGAGATTTCTCAAGACTTCTCAGGACTATTATCTACATTCTGTTATCCCTTTGTAAATGCGGTGGTACATTTTACGCTTACTTTTAAAAAGTTGGAAAGCACAGACCGTCAGCTCAAGCTTCTGGATATCTGGAATCAGGTTCTCGGCGGGAAAGCACAGTTTTCAGGCATTTTTGACATCAATCAATATGTGAAGAAAGGGGAGAAAGGGGAGAACGCAATTCTTCCGGACAACATTCCGTTGCTTCAGCAGTGGACACTCCGGCAGGAGGAGACCTTTTCCCTCCTGCGCACTGCACTGGGCTACAGCAAGCTGGCCCCGGCTGAGCCATACCCTTCCAATGCTCCGGGGGCGCTGGCATACCGTGACGGATTTCAGTGTGAGTGAGGCGGACACTATTACGTGGTGGCAAAGGAACATTATGAAACCGCCGCGAAGCTGGGGCATCTGCTGGCCCTGGCCCGCCTGGCCAATATTTATGATACAGATCGGAACCTGGATTCAGTCATCGCCTACGGCGACGCCCTAAGTTTGGAACAGTGGTCCCATCCCATGGAGCACGAGGCGGAGGAAGCCCGCCGTATCATGGGGCTCACCCCTCAGGCGGCAATCAGCTGCCTGCTGCGCCACGCCTGGCACCCCCAGGCCGGCTTTGACCTTGAAGTGCTGTACTATCTGGCTCAGCGCTGCATCGGCGACCGGAATGTGGATGAGGAGATCACAAGATCTGTGTGTCTTTTTACATTGGCCCTTTTGACCCCCGCAGCGGAAAAGAATGATGCCAGATGTGCCTATTATCTCGCAAGGTTGAATCAGGCGTGGGAGAAAAAATATCCGCCGGCGCGGATCTGTGAAGTCTGGGACAAGCTGACGGAGAAGCGGCGCAAGGAAATGGAGAGAGCAATCAACCAGGCGAAGGAAAACGCACTGCATGAGGCCAGGGAACGCCAGAAAAATGCGCAATTGGAAGCATATAAAAAGCAGCTGGAAGCCAGAGAGCGCGTTCTGAACTTAACGCTTCGCGATGCCTATCTGGATGATGATGCCGCGCAAATAGCTGGGCTGATGTCCACTGATGAGCTTATGATTGGGAAAATTTTGAAAGAGGACAAGCTGGAGAAATATAAGAAAGAGCTGGATAAGGAATAACACCGACAGTGTTCGAAGGAGGACTATCTTCTGATAAAAGTTTGGCTTTTGGGCAATACTGCGAGCTAATACTCAAAGAAGACGGAACAGTGTGAGGTGCCGGCTCAGGCTCACAGACTGCCTTTGCGGTGACGAATTGGAGCGATATCGTAAGTATATTTGCCGGAGGGGCCTTGACTGTGGGGGGTCCACTCCAATGAAACCTTGATCATGACTGGATAGACCGATAAGGAATATGCGCAGATTGGCGATTGGAGGAATCTGGTCGAGCTGTCTATTGGGGATGCCTACACCGTGGGGCTGCTGGTGGATGGTACTGCTGTATCTGTGGAAGATAACAGGTATGGTCAATGCAATGTGTCAGATTGGACGGATATCATATCCGTCTCACGCGGGGAACCCTACACAGTAGGGCTGAGATCCGACGGTACCGTAGTAACAACCGGAGTATACAACAGTGGTAGTACAGCTCCAGATACCTCTGGTTGGACAGATATTACCGCAATTGATGCGGGAAGTTACCAGTTGATTGGTCTGAAGTCAGATGGAACAGTCATCGTTACGGAGCCCTCACAGGGTGGAAAATATCAACGCAATGGGTGTGGCCTCGAATGGAGGCTTCTTACAGACCAACAAACATTCGGATCATGACGATTGAGATGGGATCATGCTTTCAGACTGACCTTTGATCCCCTGAACTGTATTAGAACAGCCCGCCTGAGGATATGCTGAATCTTGTTGAAGTCCCCGACTTTCCCGACTGTATCGAAATTGCCTATCGCAAGGATTTCTTGAAACGATATTTAAAGCAGGTTTGAAACATTGTCTTTTTTGCATAGCACTATTCCCTGCCCTCAATTTCTTCATTATATTATAGTTCTACCCCAAGCGCCGATACAGTTGTAATAGATGGTGATATGCTGGGTGGTAACGCCGTCCTGCTTCTCCGCGTGGTACACGTCAATATGGTCGATCAGCTCCGCCACCATGCGCCGGGTAATCTCGGTGGCGTTGGTGTACCGCCGGACAGTTGCACGGAACGTGTCAATGTCCATCCGCTGGCCCTCGCTCTTTTTCAGCTCCAGCCGCAACGCCTTGATCCGCTTGGCGTTCTCCCCCTGCTCCTGCTCGTACCGCTGGGACATCTTCGCAAATCGGGCGTCGCTGATCTTCTGGTTCACGTTGTCCTCGTAAAGCCTTTCAAATAGCCCGTCCAGCTCTTTGTCCCTCGCCAGAAGCCCGTCCAACTCCCGCTGCTTCCTGGCCCGCTCGTTCTCCGTCACTTTCGCGGAACAGCCCATCATGGCCTTGATGAAATCGTCCTCGTACTCGTTGGCGAAACAGGCCAGCCGGTTCACCTCGTACAACACCACCCGCTCCAGAAATTCCAGCCGGATATAGTGGGTCTTGGAGCACTTGCGGAGGCCGGAATTGTGGTTCTGGCAGCTAAAGAATTTGATGTCGTGGTTGCCCTGGTTGAAGTGGAAATTGAGGTTGCCGCCGCACTCCGGGCATTTCAGATAGCCGGAAAACACGCTGGGCTCCTGGGTGACAGTGGGCCGCCTCCGGCGGGTCCCCTTTTTCATGCTCTGCACCTTTTCCCAGGTGGCCCGGTCTATAATGGCTTCATGGACGTTGAGGAAAATCGCCCGGTTCTCCTCCGGGTTCTCGATCCGTTTCTTCATCTTGTAGGACTTGGAGTAGGATTTGAAGTTGATCACGTCGCCGCAATACTCCTGCAAGGTGAGGATTTTCTTGATGGTGGTATGTCCCCACTTGGTAGGCTCCACGGTGCTCTTGGAACCGCCCCGGCTGGTTCCCTTGCTCCGCCAGTAATAGGTGGGATTGAACACCCCATCCCGTTCCAGCGCGGCGGCGGTTTCCGCCAGCCCGTAGCCGTCCAGGGCCATTTGATAAATGCGGCGCACCACGGCGGCGGCCTCCGGGTCGATCACCCAAAAACGGGAGTCCTCCGGGTTTTTGATGTAGCCGTAGGGCGGCGGTGATAAAGGGATACCAGAGTTGCCCTTGAGCTTATTCACAATTTTACGCTTTTTGGAAATATCCCGGGCGTAGTATTCATTCATGATATTTTTGAACGGTGCAAACTCATTTTCTCCTTCATCGCTGTCTATTCCGTCGGAGACGGCCACCAGCCGGACATCGTGGGCCGGGAAAAATTCTTCCGTCAGGCGGCCTACCTCGATGTAGTTACGACCCAGCCGAGACAAGTCTTTTACAAACACCGCTGAAATATATCCATTTTCAATAGCCTGGACCATTTTCTTAAAACCAGGGCGGTTCATAGTTGTGCCACTGATTCCGTCGTCTACAAAAGTCAAGGTATCCGTATATCCTTTTTCCTTTGCCGCCTTCTGAAGAATCTTTTTCTGATTGCTGATGGAGTTCGATTCGGTATCCAGATTATCGTCACGGCTCAGGCGGCAGTACAACGCTGCTGTTCTAAACTCGTTGTTCTTGCTTGACTGCTTCAAAATTTCCTCCTTTCCAGCCGTCAAACAAGAGGTTTTATCCTCTATTATTATACTGCCGGCCCTTCGGAGCGTCAAATTTTGGAGCGTCTATATCTGTAAGCATGAGCTTTAAGAGAATCTCACCCATCGTTTCGCCATTTTCTTTGTAAACAGGCGTGACGATAAACGTGATCTTCCCCATGTAATAGACGTATTCCTCGTTGGCCATATAGCCCTCCTTTCCCTGATTGGTGTCCCACGGTGGGATTTCATTCCGCACCGACGCCCGCAAGCGGAGGAACAGGGAAAGGGTAAGCTGTTCCTCCAACTTGCGGGTGTTTTTTAGTGCATAATGATAGCTTGCGTGAGTTTAATCTCCAGACAGCGCTTCATGTACTCGTCCAGGCATTCATAGGGGCGTCCGGTTTCATCGTAGAGCGTCCGGGTACACAGCTTGTTTATGTAGCCGGAATAGTACCGCAAGACACGCTCCACGGCCTCGGCGTCCCCGGAACGGGCAGCGTCGCTTACCGATAGGGGCAG
>JAAWLV010000185.1 GCA_022798105.1 Hungatella sp. | reverse complement strand
GGCAGATTAGTGAATCCTCTCTATTGCACATGATGGGATTTCCCGCAAATTGGAAAAATATTACCCGCTACTGCATTTAAGGCGGTCCTAAATCCAATATAAGCACTCAAAATTTGTCGAATTATCACAACTAAAAGTAAATCCACACCTTTTTGAAAAACACAGTAAAACCAGCATTTTCTGCTGAAAAAGGTGTGGATATTGTTTTAATCTTTGAGCTTGCGAAGGCCACACAAGTCAGAAAGGGTATCTTTTTGAGGATTCCATTTTGCCGATACTTTCTGATTTTTTTCTCCATCAATTGTTGCCAGCGCTGCCATTTCCTGTTCTGTAGTTATATCAAGGTACACCATTGTTGTTTCTACAGAAGAGTGTCCAAGCAAAAACGATATCTGGACTATGTTCATACCATCTTCCAGCCAGTGGGTTGCCTTAGCATGCCGGAACTGGTGGGCATGCAGGTCAAGAGGAACGGCATTGCACTTTTCATGAGCCGAGGCAGCATATTTTCTCAGCAGCTTAAATACAGCCTGCTGAGAAAGTGGGCATGATTTACCGTGGATCGATGAATAAAATAGATAGTCTTCATTACTTCCAGGCTCGCTGTGATACTTTTTCATATACAGCCGCAGAAAGCCTACCGCCTTTGGCAATAAGTATAAAGTGCGTATCTTGCTGCCTTTTCCGGTAATGATGGAATAGGGTTTCGGGGCATCAAGATTAAGGTCTTTTATACGGATTGTTAACAGTTCATTAATCCTTGCCGCTGTGCTGTAGAGCGTTACCATCAATGTTAGATCACGTAACCCGGTTTTTGTTTTCGGGTCAGGCTCTGCCAGGACAGCTTTTACAGCTTCACGGGACATGCCAATGGCCTTTTTCTTTACTGCTTTTCGGTATGGCACAGAAGAAGCATCGGTATCCAGTGTCAGGTATTTAAGGTCCCTTGATGAAAGGTATCTGGCAAAGGCCCTTATTGCAGATAACCGATTATTGCATGTGGCTGCGCTGCATTTCCTGTTGTCTGCCAGCCACGCCATCCAACCCTCGATGTGTTTTTGGTCAAAGCATTTTCGGGTAAACTTGTCCGGCGTTACCCCGCATTGATCTTCAAGATATCCTATATATAACGTAAGCGCAGATTCATATGACCGCAGGGTATGCCTACTGTTGGTAAGCTGTGACGGGGCGTAATCCGATATAAAGCTGCTGATATGGCGTGCAAGTTCTACAGCTTCATTGTTTTTGTTATTCCTCATAGTCAGGCACCTCCGGTATGATGTCATCAAAACCACCGCCGCTTTTCTGTTCAATGATGTTAGCCAGAGCCGGGACTATGGAATAATAGTAACGTGTACTTTCCAAAGAAGTATGCCCCATGCTTTTACTAAGATAAAGGAATTTATCATTGAAGCTGAATCCGCCGGACAGCCAAGAGTTAATGTTCTGTATTGCGTAATTATGCCTAAAGTCATATGGGACAGCATTCCCGGTATTTACTGAATCCCATACTTTATGGAATTTCCATGTGAGCATATCGGGTGTAAATGGTGTTGCTCCATCCTTATAAGGGAAATACAGTTCCCTTCCAGGCACGGCCTTTTCGGCGGTGTCACCGTATCTTTATAGCAGGGCGGCCATGCTGGGATGAAGCGCAACGTAATGCTCGATACTGTTTTTTGATTTGCGGATATTTATAACCGCATGCGGGAGGTCAACGTCTATCACACGGAGAAGGCGGGCTTCCGTGGTTCTCATCCCGGTACTGTAAAGCAGACGGAACATTACCGCAATCTCAAGCGCCCGAAACTTCTTGGCCGTATTTTTAGCAGACAGGATTCTTGCATCGCATTCCTCAAAGAAGTTTTTGATTTCCTCTTTGGTAAAAGAATGGGGGATGTGATTCCTTGGTGGGAGAGGGGGCAGCTCTGGTATTTTTAAATCCGTCAGTCCCCTTTCATTAAGATACTCGACCAGCTTTCTGGCCGACAGGGTTCTGCCTATTAATGATGACTTGGACTCGGTATCCCTCTGAACACACCATCCGTCAATCATACCCTGCGTAATGCCATTTTCTGACGGGAAGTGTTCGGAACAGAACCTGTCGAAGTATATTAGGTTCATTTCGTATCCGGTATTCCAAAGATTACAGGCTGTCCTGTAATCTATAAACTTTGTAAAAAGATCATTACGGGATTTACTGAACTTAGCCAATGTCAAACACCTCCTCCGGGATGTCATATTCCTCAACGCACAGCGCACATTCCCTCAAATGCGCTATATCGGCAGAGAGATACGAATCTAATGATTTTGGGGACGTATGACCAAGCGTTGCGCTGATCACAGGTGCAGGGACATTGTTTTCTGCCATAACAGTGGCAGCCCGATGGCGGAATAGATGGGTGCCGCGCCGATCTCCTTTATTGGTGCGTATTCCGGCCAGGTCCATGATCTTGCTCACTACCCAGGGTATTGCTTTTGAAGTTATCGGATGATGCGGCGCGAACTCCCCCAAAAAAAGAAACGGGGAATCAGACACCGGCCGTTCCATTGTACAGTAGTCGTATATGGCGTTTCCTATGACCGGGAGCAAAGGAAGCCTGACAACAACCCCCGTTTTTACCTGCGTGAATTCAAGTATCTGTCTCTGCAGGTCTACAGACTCCAGTCGGAGGTTTGCGACATCACATCCGCGCATTCCGGTATAAAAAAGCAATGTTCCGATTGCGCGCTGCTTCAGGGAAAGGCTGTTTGCCATATCCTCAAGGGCATTTTGAAAGGCACTGCTTTCTTCAACGGTAAGGAACTGTACCGTTTTACGGCTACCATATTTAATCGGGAGCAATCCGTAAACCCTTCGGAATTCATAAGGATTCTGAGGGATGCAGTCCCTCATGAAAAGGGACAGCCCGGGAAGTTTTGTCCTCCCGTTGTTGGATGTGTTTGCCCGTAAATAGCTGATGATGGATTCCTCTCTGATATCTTCTATGCACTGGCAGCCCCGGCTTTGCATAGCCAAAAAGAAAGAGACGGCCTCAAAACGCGCACGCCGTACAGATGATTCCTTTAATCCGCGGCCGGTCTGGACACTGCACCCAAAATCCACGATGTCCTTAAATGGCTGGTTAAGTTTGCTGTAGCTGTTCTCCCTTGGCCATATAGGATGCGGGGTCTCTCTGTTGTTAGGAAAAGTACCATACAGATGCCATGCCGACATAATTCTGACAATAGTGTATGTTTCTGTTATGAAGGCATCGCTATAATCCTGTGATCGGAACCAGTCGAGTATCTCCTGATATGAATCCCATTCGATTCTGCCGGCCAATACGATGATCCGCTCAATCCGCAGGACAATGCGTCTTATATAATCATGGCTGTATTGGTGCTCGTTCATATACCGCTCAAGTTCCGGCAAATGCTCTTTGAGCTGCAGCAGATCCAGTTTCCCCAGGCTGGGCATGGCATCTTCGATACAATGGGGAGCATTGCGGTGGCTGGGAACTTTCCCATAGTTCAGGAAAGCCTCCATCTTGCTGATCGCAAGCCTGTGCATCCGCTTGCTGAAAGCAGACAAACCACTCGCCTCATAATGATCCCGGATGTCTTGAAAGGAATCCCAGCGGTTCACTCTGGCGCTGACAATGATTTTTGCGGCAGTTGATTTTATGCTTTTAATATATTCCTGGCGGTGTCCTTTATCAATCAGCGCCTGTTCAAATTCAGACATCCTTTCCTGTAATGGAAGCAGGTCTAACCCTCCAGCACTGTGGCAGGAACGGGCCATTTGATATGCATCGACTGGATGGTGTGGGAATTCATGCAAAACATCAAATCTTTCGATGATGTTAATTGCAAAGTGGAAATCATTTCTTGTAAGTTCAGAGAACTGTTCGGCATTGGCGAACCACTTTCTGGCATCCTCATATGATGACCATGCCTGCTGTACTGACTGGCTGATCACATGGTTGGTAGCGGATCTGCAGAGCTTGATAAAAGATGCAGAGTAACCATCCATACGCATGTGCTCAATTAATAGGGACGCATTGTTTTGTAAATAAGTCACATCCATTTTTGTTTCCTCCTTTTTTCAGAAATTGCAGGAAACATTATAACCGCTAATGAATGTGAGGAACAGACAAACAGGAAACAATATCCACACCTTTTTCAGCAGAAAATGCTGGTTTTACTGTGTTTTTCAAAAAGGTGTGGATTTACTTTTAGTTGTGATAAATGGACTTATTTTAACGTTAAAATAAATCAAAATCCTCTTGCCTAGTACATCGTTGCACTAATCTTGAAGTAAATAGTGCTTGATATTCGTGTCAGCTGTGCGTCTGCGAAGCGACGGCGTAGTGGTGCCTACGGCT
>JAAWLV010000184.1 GCA_022798105.1 Hungatella sp. | reverse complement strand
CCCCTGTCAGGTTCAAAAATGCTGTCTGCTGAAGAAGATTCCCCAATGTACTTGTTATATATTCCATGTCAATCCCTCCATCCGGAATCTGCGTTCATAGCTGCAGAGTTCCTAGTTTAAAGTAGCCAGAGCCTGGCCTGCCTCTACAGAATCGCCAACAGACACATTGATGCTGGCAATGGTTCCGTCGGAAGGAGCCACGATCTCATTCTCCATCTTCATGGCCTCCAGGACAATAATCGCCTCACCCTTTGCCACCGCCTGGCCGACCTGGGCCTTCACCCCTAAAATCTTGCCCGGCATGGGGGCCGTAACTGCCACAGAGCCCTGAGTCCCTGCGGGAGCTGCTGCCGCCTTGGGAGCTGCAACAGGAGCTGCAGGTGCTGGTGCTGCTGCCCTTGGTGCCGGAGCCTGGCCGGTGGAAACGCCTTCTTCTACGGTTACTTCATAAACATTGCCATTGACTGTGATCGTATAATTTTTCATGATGATAATCCTCCTGATTGATTATGCTCTTTTCCATTTATTGCCTGACGCGCGCCTGATAGAGCGCACCACCAGGCCGTCTGCCGATGTGCCTGTGGAAGCCGCGACAGCCGCCGTAATAACTGCCACCAGTTCCAGATCGTCGGCAAGGTTTTTCTCCGCGGAAACCGCAGGGGCCGCTTTCGCAGCTGCGGGCCTTGTCTTAAGGGGGGCCTGAGGCTGAGGTTTCTTCATCTTATCCTCAAACCTGCGGATATACTTAAAGCAGCTGATAAGCCAGCTGATGAAGATCAGCACCAAAAATACGGTTCCCATGCCCATAAGGGTATTTAAGCCGGCCTTGGTCATATTCTCTCCCAGCGTGTACGCCGGGTTAAAGGACATGGAAGTGATGTTTTCCATCTTCTTGTCCAGTGTAATGACAAACTGGCATGTCCTCTTCTCAAACACCGTGTTCAGGGTGATAGTATACCCTTCCTCGCCTTTTATGGAGGTTCCGTCCCCTGTGGAGACATAGGTTCCCAGATCGCCCTTAATGCCCAGATAACTCTCCAGGCCTGATGCCAAAGGCTCCATATCGTTTTCCCGGTACTGCTCAATGACCGCCTCCACATTGGCATCGGGCATAGCCGTAAATCCTTCCAGCACGGTCTGGGCACTGGACTGAAGCATAAGCGCCTCGCTGGCATCTATATTGGTTTTCTCGGCCTCGGCCGTGCAGGCTGTCAAAGTGAAAAGACAGGCTGCCGTAAAAAGCGCCAATAATACCTGTTTCTTAAACTGTTTCATATGCCTGTCACCTCATCATCAGACCGTGCCATGCTTTTTGGACGGACGATCCTCTCTCTTTGTGAATAACATCTCAAATGCCGCAATCACGCGCTTTCTGGTATCGCAGGCCTCAATAATGTCATCAACATAGCCTCTCTTTGCCGCTGCCAGGGCGCTGGACTGAAGTTGGCGGTACTGTGCTGCCTTCTCCCTGATAAGCCCTGCCCCGTCGTCCGATGCCCTGATCTCGTCGGCATACATAATCTTGGCCGCCGCAGACGGATCCATCATGCCGATAACTGCGTCCGGCCATGCGTAGACAATATCCGTCCCGATGGATTTGCTCGCCATGGTCAGATACGCGCTGCCGTAGGCCTGCCCTACGATAACCGTCACCTTGGGAACACTGGCGTCTGCAAAAGCATAGGTCAGTTTTGCCGCCGATCTTGCCAGAGACTTTTCGTTGCACTTATCTGCTTTATATCCTGTTACATTGACCAAAGTCAGGATGGGAATGTTAAAGGCGTCGCAGAAGTTGACAAACTCAGCCGCCTTTCTGCAGCCCTTTGCGTTGAGCACAGGAGCGTACTCCGCCGCTTTCTCCCCGTCCTCCCCGTAAACCGCGCTGCGGTTGGCCACACAGCCTACCGTATTGCCGTTAAGACGGATAAAACCGGTCACCATGGACGGAGCGTAATCTTTCTTCATCTCCATAAAGAAATTGCCGTCGGAAATGGTGGCCAGGGCGATCCCCGTGTCCTCCACACAGTTTTCAAGCCCTTCGCACACCCTGTTTAAATCATCCTCACAGGGCTCGTAGGACATATCTTCCTCGTTATTTGACGGAAGGACGGATACCAGGGCGCGGATACGCCCGATAACCTCGGCTTCATCCCCCGTAAAGTCCACAGTGCCTGCCATCTCGCTCTGATAGGCAGCTGATGCGGTGTCACATTTGCCTGCATAGTTGTCATCAATGGCATTGGGCGAGTTTACGAATAATTTAGCCTTCTTTTCTTCCATGAAGGTAAAATCCGCAATGGCAGAGGATACTGCCATGCCGCCGCCGCAAGTGCCGAAAATGGCTGAAATCTGCGGAATTACGCCAGAGGCCATGGTCTGATTATAAAACAGCTCTCCAAATCCGTGGAGCGCGTCCGTCGCCTCCTGAAGCCGCAGTCCGGCACAGTCTACCAGACCGATAACCGGAGCTCCCATCTTCATGGCCATGCCGTAAATATTGGAGATTTTCTTTGCATGCATCTCGCCCATGGAGCCGCCTAAAACGGCCGCATCCTGGCTGTACACATACACAAGGCAGCCGTCTATGGTCCCATATCCGGTCACCACACCATCAGCAGGTGTTTCCTTGTCTGTCATGTTAAAGTCTGTGCTTCTGGCTGTCACATAGGCGCCGACTTCAACAAAACTGTTCTCATCAAGCAGCATATGAATGCGGCTGCTTGCTGATGTTTGTGCTGAATTACTCATTTTGCTGTCCTCCATTAAAAAATAGTTTGGCCGGGTCTGTTTGTCTGAATTTTAACAAACCCAAGCCAGTAAATCCAAATTTCTGCCGATTATATTGTATATTGAAAAACAGGATTTTTCAAGTGGAAATTGGGGATTCTTGTAAAAAAAACCGTCTGGCCGTTTCCCTAAGGCACCATTCCAAATCAATTTTATTTACGGTTTCTGCCGCAAACACCGGCTCCCAGTAAACCTGTACCCCATCCAGGGTGTAAATGAGTTTTCCCGCCTGCTGCCCCGCATATACCGGCGCCGTTAAAAAAGAAGGAACATGGGCCGTGACCTTTATCTGTTCTCCCTCTTTCATAAGCACGCAGGGCAGCTGCCCGTCGTCTTCCGCCGGCGCCGTCAGTTTCGTTCTCGCCTCACCGCCTATGGAGCCGTCTAAAGGAATTCCGCCCAGTACCGGAACCGGATTCAGCCCTGCCTTCCTCTCCAGGGGCCGGTTTTCATAATTTTCCAGGCCGTACTTAAATAATTGCCTGGCATCGCTCCATTTATAAGTCTTGTGAGGCGGCCAGCCGCAGCCTAAAAGGGCTATAACGTACTTTCTTCCGCCGTCCTCCAGGGCCCCCACATAACAGTACCCGGCCCCTCCCGTAAAGCCGGTTTTTCCCGACACCACACCGTCCATCATAGTCAAAAGGGCATTGTGGTTGACGCAGGAATAATTGCCCTTGCCCTCCAGATCCGTAAAATAGTAGTTCTGTGTCTGGGTTATGGTAAGAAATTCCCCGCTTTTGGGGGATTTCCAGGTGCAGTAGCTCATGATGGCCGCCAGATCCTCTGCCGTAGTTCCATGGATTTTTATCTCCCCGCCCTCTGATACCTCTTGGGCGTCCAGGCCGTTGGGGGTGATAAACCATGTATTTTCACACCCGATTTCCCTGGCCTTCTCATTCATCATAGCCGCAAATTCCTCTGTGCTGCCTGCCACATGCTCGGCTACCACCACAGCGCTGTCATTGTGGGATTCCAGCATAAGGGAGTACAGAATATCACCCAGACGGAACCGGCGGCCTGCCGGCGCACCCAAATGGACTTTAGGCTGGCCTGCGGCGTAGGACGAAATCTCCACTTCCTCATCAAGGCCGCAGTTTTCCAGCGCCAGGATGCATGTCATAATTTTTGTGGTGCTGGCCATAGGACGGACGGTTTCCTCCTCTTTCCCGTAAAGCACCCTTCCTGTAGCGGCGTCCATCAGCACTGCGGACTGAGCGTTAAGCTTGGGACTCGGCGTTTCCTCCTCCCCCGCCATAGCCGGAAAGAAAAACACCCGGCAGGAAATAACCGCGCAGCACAAAACTGCCGCCGCGTATTTAACCCCATATTTATGTAAGGAAATTTTCAGATGCATAGACAAATGCCCTCCGGACATTATTATCTATCCTATTTATGTTTCCCCTGATTTATTCCCGGCAAGTTACCGTTCACAGGCAATGTTATAAGCTGTATTGTTGAGTGGGCAAATGGGGCGGATTTAGTCGTGGGGCCAGGGAGGGAAGGCAGGCTGTGTGCCGTTCGTGTTCAGATATGCCAGGCATTCCGATGAGCCCTTAAAGCGGAAACCAGTCGGGGTGAG
>JAAWLV010000183.1 GCA_022798105.1 Hungatella sp. | reverse complement strand
ATATCTGTGCATTTCTTATGGATATAGTATAGCACAAAGAATCGGAAAATGTTTGTATAATGTTTGAATAGATTATGAAGAAATTCTTAAGTCTGAGCTTTGACGGAGAATCAGAGGGAGTAACAATCAGCCTGCCGTTTTAAACGAACCATCCGCCGGGGCGGAATACGCCAAGGGCAGCCATGATCACGTTTACAGTTATGTTGGCGGCTGAGAGCAGGAATAAGGTCCTGAACATGGCGTTCATTTCTGCGGTTGTGGTCTTCTCCGCTGCCGAGTAGGAAGACATGATGATGGCGCCGCCTGTGGACAGCGGGCTGACGGCAGCAGCGAAGGATGCGGCGGTGACCGCGGAGATCAGCTCCACATAGCTTACCCTTGTCCCAAAGGTGCCGCAGACCTGAGCCACAATGGGATACATGGTGGGCATGACGACGCCGGTGGTGGAGCTGACCCAGGACAGTACGCCGGAAGTGGCGGCGAAAACAGGAGCTGCCGTGCGGGGGCTTATGAGAGCGGTCAGGAAATCGGAAACGATGGAGATGCCTCCCAGTTTGTCGATGACGCTGACTAAAACGCCGACGCCGCAGATCAGGATTAGGGTACTCCAGGGGACGCCCTGAATGGCCTTCTTCTCATCTGCACAGTCCAGAAGGATCAAAGCTCCGGCTGCCGCGAAAGCCAACAGGCCGGTGTCAAATTTAAAACCGATACAGAAAACGATCATAACAGCCGCAGCAGCCATGGTGTACAGCTGGCTGCGGTTGAATCCGGGGAGGTCTGAGAGCTTCAGCGGATTATTTCCCTTTACCCTGCAGCCTTTGTACAGAATGTAAACCATTGCGGCAAACACAAAGCCTGACAGCAGGGTGGTGAGAAATATATGCAGTTCGAACCCGCCGTAACCCAGAGGTTCTGAAAGGATTCTGGCCTGGATTCCCGCAGGAGACAGGGGGGAGGCGGAACCTGCGTTGGCGCCCAGCTTTGCATACAGGGCCATAGCCACAGGATTCAGATCCATCTCAAAAGCCAGGTGCATGGCAAACGCGGTCATAAGGATGCCGGCAGCAATATGTCCGGGGCCGATGGCAGAGAGAAAGGCAGAAAGGGTGAACATCAGAACCGGAATCAAAACCGTATGCGTTCCTGCCATAGCCACCAGCTTTTTGGAAAAGAGTTCCAGAGTGCCGTTTTGGGAGGCTATTCCAAAGAAAAAGGTTACGCCTGTCAGCGTCACGAACATGGAGGTGTTAAAGCCTGCCGTAATCTCTTTGGCCGTCATGCCGCCCGCCGTTCCCAGTATGAAGGCGGCGCCCAGAGACAGGAATCCTAAATTTACTTTTTTGGTAAAACCGACGGCCACCACAAGGGCCAGTACAAGAAGAGAAATCACAGGCATTGTAAGCACCTCTTTTTAAGGGTATGTCTTATTGTAATACAGGAAAAATCATATGTAAAACAGTTTTTTTAAAAGTTCCTTGGGAGGAGATCATGGATTTTAAGGACCTGTCCTATGTGGTTGCCATTGCCAAACATCAGAATATTACCAAGGCTGCGGATTCTCTGTTTGTCACCCAGCCTACTCTGACCAAATTTTTGCAGCACCTGGAAAGGGATCTGGGGCAGAAGCTGTTCCGGAAATTGGGGAACCGTTTTATTCTCACCTATGCGGGAGAGCGGTATGTGGAGAAGGCCATTGAGCTTCTGAATCTGAAAAAGGAGCTGGATCAGGAGATGAGGGACATTGTCAAAAACAATGCCGGTTCCCTGAAGATTGCATTTCCCATGATGCGGGGAACGTATATGCTTCCATGTACCCTCCCTGTTTTTAACAGCCGTTATCCCAATGTAAAACTGGATATTCTGGAGGCCCACTCCAGCCTCCTGGAAGGGATGCTGTTAAGCGGAGAGGCGGATATTGCGTTTTTCAATCTTCCCATCAAAAGCCCGGATGTGGATTTTGAGATTATCAGCCATGAAGAGGTCCTTCTTGTCATGGCAGCAGACCATCCGCTGGCCTGCAAAGGAGTCTGCCGGGAGGGGTGCAAATATCCCTGGATGGATCTGCATCTGGCGCAGAGGGAGCCGTTTATCATGCAGCTTCCCCAGCAGCGTACCCGCCAGACCGTGGAGCGGATTTTTAGAGAATGCTCATTTGTGCCGGATGACATCAAACTGCAGACCAGCAACATATCGGCGGCGGTAGACCTGGCTTCCAAGGGGTACGGACTCTTTTTTGTCACGGAAACCCACTTGAAGCATATCCGTCTGCAGCAGGAGATTGCCTGTTTCTCCGTAGGCAGCCCCTGCACCACGGTGGACTTTGTGGCTGCAACCCGAAAGGGAAGTTATATTCCCTACCATGGGAGGGAGTATATCCAGATTGTAAGAGAGTTTACGTGACACGGCCGGTTTTTGGCGCTGTCAAGATTATTCCTTCAGGCTATAGAATATATAGAAATAATGAATTTTCTTTTTGTGAAATTTTATGTTATTCTTTTAACAGCTAATGACGGACGTGTCAGGCGTTTCATAAAAGGAGGAAATTATGAGAAAAACGGTACACAGATGGGGAGCGGCAGTTCTGACGGCAGCTTTGGCCCTTTCGCTGGCAGGCTGCAAGGCCAATACCCCGACGGCAGCAGTCACAGAGGCGGCGACAGAGGCAGCGGAGACAGAGACGACGACGGCAGAGACCGAAGCGGGGACGGCGGCAGGCGGCTTGTTTACGCCCGGCACCTATGAGGGTACGGCAAAAGGCTTCGGGGGCGATGTGAAGGTTACGGTTACCGTAACGGAAGACGAAATCACAGAAGTATCCGTTACGGGCGACGACGAGACTCCCAGTCTGGGCGGAATTGCCATGGAGGAACTGGGAGAGGCTGTCTTAAAGGCCCAGACCCCCAATGTGGATGTGGTATCAGGAGCCACGGTAACCAGTGATGCCGTTATCGCAGCCGTCACCCAGGCTCTGACATCGGCAGGGGCGGATATTGGGAAACTGGATGCCAACCGGAAGGATACTGCCGGGGCGGCAGAGAAAAAAGCGGAGAACCTGGAAGCGGATATTGTCATTGTCGGTGCAGGCGGCGCAGGCATGACGGCTGCCATTGACGCCACACAGGCAGGGAAAACGGTGATTCTTCTGGAAAAAATGTCCTATGCAGGCGGAAATACCACCAAGGCCACAGGCGGCATGAACGCGGCGGAGACACACTATCAGGAACAGCAGGGAATTGAGGACAGTGTGGAACAGTTTGTGGAAGATACTATGAAGGGCGGAAAAGAGGTTAACGACATTGAGCTTGTGACCGTAATGGCAGAGAATTCGGCTCAGGGGATTGAATGGCTGGACGGAATCGGAGCTCCCCTTCCCAAGGTTTCTTTTTCCGGCGGAGCCACCAATGCAAGAATCCACGCTCCTGAGGACGGCTCCGGCGTAGGCGGATATCTGGTGGACGCTTTCCTGAAAAAAACAGATGAGCTGGGCATTCAGATTATGTACAATACCCAGGCCGCCGAGCTGTTAGAGGAGGACGGAAAGGTCACAGGTGTGAAAGCGGTTTCCGATGAGGCGGAGTACACCATCAAGGCAGGTGCGGTAATCCTGGCCAGCGGCGGTTTTGGGGCCAATGAGGAGATGTACACCCAGTATCGGCCGGATTTAAAGGGCACGGTAACCACCAATGCCCCCAGCGCTACCGGGGACGGTATTGTGATGGCGGAGAAAGCAGGGGCGGCTCTGGTGGATATTGAGCAGATTCAGCTTCACCCCACGGTAGAGCAGACCACAAGCATGCTGATCACGGAGAGCGTGCGGGGAGACGGCGCAATCTTGGTGAACCAGGAGGGCAGACGGTTTATCGACGAGATGGAGACGAGAGATGCTGTGTCAGCGGCGGAACTGGCCCAGGAAGGCCAATATGCCTACATCATTTTTGACCAGAACCTGCGGGATAATCTGAAAGCCATCGAAAAATATGTTTCAAACGGGCTTACGGTGCAGGCCGATACCGTGAAGGGGCTGGCAGAACTGATTGATGCGGATCCTGCGGTGCTGGCGGAGACCATGGAAAAGTGGAACAAGGCAGTGGCGGACAAGAAGGATGAAGAGTTTGGCAGGGACACCGGCATGGACCATGACCTGTCAACGGCGCCCTATTACGCCATCAAGATTGCTCCCGGAATCCATCACACCATGGGCGGCATAAAGATTAACGTCAAGGCGGAGGTTCTGGACAAGGATGGCAATGCCATACCGGGGCTGTTTGCCGCAGGTGAGGTGACAGGGGGCGTTCACGGCGCCAACCGCATCGGAGGCAATGCGGTGGCAGATATTGTAGTGTTTGGGCGCATTGCAAGCGCTTCGGCAGCGGCCTATGTGGACGGGGCGGCCGGTCAATAAGAACGGAATCATTTACCTCTG
>JAAWLV010000182.1 GCA_022798105.1 Hungatella sp. | reverse complement strand
ATGTTTATGTCCATTTTTCTCAAATTTCTTTTCCTGCACGATATTCAGTTGTCAATTTTCAGTTAGAATCACATTCATTGAGATTCCGAGAAGTTATAGTCGTTTTCTGTCATATACCACCTGGAAGTCATGCCCTTATTTTCAAAACCGATACTTGTATACAGTGAAATTGCAGCAGTGTTAATGCTCGCCACGGTCAGTGATAAAAATTCTTTCCCCATTCCGGCAGCCGCCATTTCCGTCCGCTCCAGTATCTCCCTGGCCAGCCCGTGCCCCCGGTATTCCTTAAGGATCCCCAGACTGTCAATCTCAAGCTCTTCTTCCTTTTCCACCAGTATTACAAATCCTACTGCCTTGTCCCTGACTTTGATGAGAAACAGCTGCCATCTGCTGTTAACCAAATATTCTCTTGCCTCTTTCTCCGTCAGCGTAGCCGAATTGGGAAGCGAATAAAATACCTGGTTGTAAATACTGCAAAACAGGGAGGTCTGCCAAATGCTTACCTTCTCCCACACTCCCTGGAAAACCTGTTTTACAGACATATCCTCCTCCGGGCTGCTTTGGGGCAGGGAAACTTTTTTTGTCATTGCCAGCATATCGTGTCCGTAAGAAAACTGATAATACCCGTAATTTTTTCCGGGGACAATCCGGCTGTCATCCTCTTTGTCGCACACATACACCTGTCTGGCTCCATTCCTAACCGCCTGATGGGTCACCCGTGCCAGAAGCCCCTCAAAATCTTCCTGCCTGCACCGGTTAATAAAAAGATAAGCCTTCTTCTTTTCCGGTATCTCTGTCTGAATCAGCTGATATTCCCAGTCTCTGTTTTTCCCTGTTATTTTTTTCTTCAGCTCCGTCTCATACTCCATACCCATAAGTGTCAGCCCCCTGGCCGGAGCCGTAGGCCCTGCTGCCTTCCGGTTCCTGGCAGCCAGTATCTCCTCCACGTGTTCCGGCGGATACACACCCATACCCACCTTCATCAGGGTCCCGGCAATGATCCGCACCATGTTGTAAAGAAACCCGCTTCCTTTGACTGTGATCGTAATCATGTCGTGCTCCTTTACCACATCGGCTCTGTAAATGGTTCTAACCGTATCCTCCGCCTGGCCCCTTGTAGTACAGAAGCTTTTAAAATCATGTTCGCCTACCAGATAAGAAGCTGCCCTCCTCATATGGTGCTCATTTAAGGGGAAATAACAGAAGTGGGAGTACAGCCGCAGAGTGGGCATGTCAATCTTCCTGTTGAGAATCCGATACTCATAGGTCTTAACGCAGTTTTGTTTTCTGGGATGCCAGTCAAGAGGCACTTCCTCCGAGGAAAGCACCCGGATATCTTCCGGGAGCCTTTGGTTCAGTGCAAAGCAGATTTTATCGGCCGGCATCCGGTTCTCTGTGTCGAACACCGCCACATTTCCCTCTGCATGAACCCCTGAATCCGTCCTGCTGGCCCCGATAACCCCAATCGGCTCCCTTAAAAGTTCCGACAGGGTTCTATTGAGCACCTCCTCTATGGTGATACCGTTAAGCTGCAGCTGCCAGCCGCAGTAATTGGTTCCGTCATAAGCCAAAACCATTTTTACTCTTTTCATCTGCTTTCTTCCCCCATAACACGTTTATAACACGATCCGTATACCTGCCATTGCTGCCAGATACACACCGTAAAACAGATACGCCAGATAATCCCTCCGGTTATAGCGAAGAGGCTTCATCTTTGTCCTCCCCTCACCGCCCCGGTAACACCTGGCTTCCATAGCCATAGCCAGATCTGTGGCCCGTCGGAACGCGGAGATAAACAGAGGCACCAGAAGGGGCACCATGCTCTTGGCCTTCTGAATCAGATTTCCGCTTTCAAAATCTGCGCCTCTGGCCATCTGTGCTTTCATAATCTTATCTGTCTCCTCCACCAATATGGGGATAAAACGCAGGGCAATGGACATCATCATGGAAATCTCATGGACCGGTACCTTCACCGCTTTCAAAAATCCCAGACTTTTTTCCATACCGTCTGTCAGCTGGTTGGGTGTAGTTGTGAGCGTCATAATGGATGACCCTATTACCAGATAAATCAACCTCAGCCCCATAAAGCAGGACATCTGAAGCCCCTCCCTGGTAATCTTTAAAAATCCCAGGCGAAACAGCACCTGGCCGTCCGTAAGAAACAGATTAAAGCTGACGCTGATAAGCAGAATCACCATAACTGCCTTCAATCCCCGCACAATAAACCGGAACGGCACTCTGGACATCTTTACAGCCAGGACCAAAAATCCTGTAGCCACAACATAGGCCGCCATATGATCCGCCAAAAACAGGGAAACAATAAACACCATGGTTCCAAACAGCTTTGTCCGCGGATCCATGCGGTGCAGTACGGAATCCACAGGATAATATTGTCCTAATGTAATATCTCTGATCATAATCTCCTCCATAGCCCCCGGTTCTTCGTCTGCAGGGCTTATTTCCCCAGAAGCTTTAAGATAGCTTTTCCGGCCTCCTCCACCGTGGTAATACCGCCGTCCAAAGGAATCCCGTATTCTTTTAATTCGTGGACAATGTATGTCACCTGAGGCGCTGCAAGCCCCATAGCCTCCAACTCTCTGTAATGTTCAAACACATCCTTAGGCGCTCCGTCGAATACCTTCTCCCCATGGTTCATTACCATAAGCCTGTCCGCATACCTGGCAATATCCTCCATACTGTGGGACACCAGAATAATACTCATGCCCCGCTCCCTGTGGAGCTGGCTGATCTCCTCCAAAATCTCATCCCGCCCCTTAGGATCCAGCCCGGCCGTAGGCTCATCCAGAATCAGCACTCTGGGATCCATAGCCAGAACCCCTGCAATTGCCACCCGCCGCTTCTGCCCTCCCGACAGTTCAAAGGGCGACTGCTCCCAGTACTTCTCCTTAAGGCCCACCTGCCTTAAAGCCTCCTTAGCCCTTTCCTCTGCTTCCTCCCTGCCAAGGCCCAGATTCTTAGGCCCATAGCACACGTCGGAAAACACATCCACCTCAAAAAGCTGATGCTCCGGATACTGAAACACCAGCCCCACCTTGGAGCGCAGCTTTCGCAGGTTATACCCCTCACTGTAAATATCCGTGCCGTCATAATAGATAGTTCCGCCGGCAGGTTTAAGCAGCCCGTTAAGATGCTGGATTAAGGTGGACTTCCCTGAACCCGTGTGCCCGATAAGCCCTGCAAACTGTCCGTCCGGAATCTCAAAGCTGACATTTTTCAGCGCATACTGCTCAAGGGCTGTCCCGGCCCCGTAGATATAAGTCAAATTCTCCGCTCTAATCGACATGATGTTCTCCTAAATTTTCCCCGGTCCCAATCTTCCCCGGAAACCGCTCCTTTAAAATCGGCAGCAGATGTTCCATCAGTTCCTCCTGGAACAATATCCCCGCCGGTATCTCAATTCCCGCCTTCCGAAGCTCCCAGGCCAGCTCCGTCACCTGGGGCACATCCAGGCGGTAAGACTTTAACCTCTCTACATCAGAGAAGATCTCCCTGGGAGTTCCGTCCATCACCAGCTTTCCGTCATCCATCACAATAACCCTGTCTGCCGAAATTACCTCTTCCATATAATGGGTGATCAGAAGCACCGTGATCCCCTCCTTCTGATTCAGCTCCCGCACTGTCTTTATAACTTCTTTCCGCCCGTTGGGGTCCAGCATAGCCGTAGGCTCGTCCAGCACGATGCATTCCGGTCTCATGGCCATAACTCCTGCTATAGCCACTCTCTGTTTCTGACCGCCTGAAAGTTTATTGGGAGATTTGTAGCGATAAGCCGTCATCCCCACCGCCTCCAGACTCTCATCCACTCTCCGCCAGATTTCATCTGTAGCCACTCCTATATTCTCCGGTCCGAATCCCACGTCTTCCTCAACCACATTGCCGATAATCTGATTGTCAGGATTCTGAAACACCATGCCTGCCCGCTTCCGGATCTCCCACACTGACTCCTCATCCGCCGTATCCATGCCTGACACCCACACCGTCCCTTCTGTGGGCGTCAGGATTCCGTTAATATGTTTGGCAAAGGTAGACTTGCCCGAACCATTATGACCCAGTACAGCCACAAAGCTCCCTTTCTCTATATCTATGTCCAGGCTGTCAATGGCCCGATCCACCTCTTCGATATTATCATCTTCATCTCTTCTTATATAATCAAATATTAATTTGCTTGCTTTTATGATTCCCATAGTCAGCCTTTCTGTACATAATCCTCGTATGCTTCTCAATTTTAGTTGAATTTATGGCAATAGTCAAGCATATTCCATGAGCCTGCAGCCCAAAAATATACCGTGATGTTCAAAGGTTCAGATCTCCACTAACCCGGATAGACTGGAACTTTAAATTCGCCATATTGCTGTATTGTTGAGTGAGTGAAGTTGGGGCGGGGATTGTTGTGAGCCAGTCAGAGAAGGAGGGATGTCCCGTCCGGG
>JAAWLV010000181.1 GCA_022798105.1 Hungatella sp. | reverse complement strand
AATATCACACAGACAAATCCTAAGATCGCCCAGGTCATCATCAGTCAGTTCGGCGGGCCTGACGGGGAACTGGCCGCTTCTATGCGGTATCTGTCACAGCGGTATACCATGCCATATAATGAAGTAACCGGCATCTTAACAGATATAGGTAGAGAGGCTGCTGAAATGTTCCATTTCAACAGCCTCCAAAGTCTTATTGCGGTTATATCTCATACCATTTAATCTCATTTGCCCCAAGGGAAAGCTTAAAGCTTTCTTTGTTCCCCTTGTACACAACCGTTTCCTGTGGCTCATAAGTGTTGTTTACCACACAGTACTTCCCATTCTTCACATAAGCGTGGACATCTACATTCCAGTTGCTTGAAAACCACCGGCACAAATCCCCTTCGCTACGGCTACTCCACAGAATGGCCCGGTACAGTATCCGGCTGTTAATAAAACTGTAGGGAAGACCAGAAATATAAACACAACGGCCTTCACCGTATTCGTTCACAGCCATCTGCACCTCTTTTTCCCGCTGCACCAGAATCTTAGCTCCCTCCAGCGCATACACACTCTTCTTCCCCTCACCGAAGTCAACCTCTCCCTGACAGTCCTCCAGTATAAAGTGCTCCCGATGCTCTTTCCAGTTGTACTTGTCATACCCTAAAGTGAAGCCGGTCTCCTTCTCTACCCCCAGAGCCGAAGCCAGCTGCAGATACCGGCCCTGATACGCATGTCCCGAAGGCTCTCCTACGCCGATGAATCCGCCGCCCCGGAAGATAAATCCCCGGATGGCTGAGGACACCTGCGCATCTTCCCAAACCGCTCCTCCCGTATGGGCCGTATCTCCGTCTCCTACATTGATCAGCACGTCGATCCCGTCTAAGATCCGGGGATTCTCCCGAATCTGATCAAAGGACAGGAAAGATACGTCAAAAGGTGCTCCTGACAAAGCCTCGATAACTCCGGCATAGCTGTAATTCTGCTTCTGGTACAGCGCGTGATGCACCATGTGGCACCCCCAAGAACGCATAGCCCCCCAGCAGTTCAGCACAGCCACCTTCTTATGGCAGAAGGCTTCTGTCCCCCGTATATTGTCATAGAGCTCCCTAAATTCCCGGCACACACTCTCTACATAATCTACAAACTCCGGGAACTGACAGGCAAGTTTCAGATACCCCCCATAGCCGATACGGTCGATGGGCTTTCTCAAAATGGCGCGGCGGGCCGTCACCCAGTTCTCCCTGGCTTCTTTCACCGGATCTCCCCCATCGTGAAAAGTATCCGGAAAGAAATACGGCAGGAACCTCCCTTCCGTGTAACGCACTCCCGGAATATCCGCAATGAGCCGCAGAGTAGATCCGTTTCCTACAGAGCCTACTACCGCGTCCAGTCCGATAGATGCGAACTCCTCCATAAAAGGCTCCGTGCCGATCCAGTGATCCCCCAAAAACATCATGGCTTCTTTCCCAAGGGTATGGGTCAGCTCTACGATCTCCTTTGCAAGAGCCGCCACCTCCCGGCGCTGGAATGCCATAAAATCCTTATACTCCCGGCCAGGCACCCGGTACTGGTTATTATAGTAGCCTTGGTCAATGATAAATTCCGGCCGGAACCGATACCCTGCCTCCCTCTCAAACTGCTCTAGTATATAAGGCGACACGGAGGCCGAATAGCCGTACCAGTCCACATATTTTTCCCGCTTCAGCTCGTCAAATATAAGAGTAAACTGATGAAAAAAAGTCGTGTAACGGATCACATCCACATACGGGTGCTCCTTAACAAACCGACGCAGCCTCTCCATCGTATATGCCCTTGTCTTTGGCTGGCGCACATCAAAGGTAATCTGATGCTCAAAATCTTTCCAGTCATTCACGACCGCATTGTACATATGCACCGGGTCCCAGATCAGATACGCCAGGAAACTGACTGTATACTCATGCCAGGCTTTCGGAGCCGGCAGTATGACGCATTCCTCCTCCGGGACATATTCCCAGGAATCCGGATCCACCGGACAGCCTTCTGTCCGATCCATGACCTCCCACCAGCGTTTGATATCATCCCTCGTATTGACCTTAAGAAGTTCCCGGCTGATACCGTTCATCAGCGGAATCCGAAGAGACTCTTCCCCAGCTGTATAAAAGCTGGTCATAATATAACACTGCTGCACCTCATCCGGGTTTGCCTTAGCCCAGGCATTGTCCTTTCTGGTAGTGTAATAGGTAGAATATACCTTTGCGTCCACCTCTTTCAGAGCCTTTGGATAATCTGTGCCGTCACAATCACGGATGGCGTCCGCTCCCCAGCGTTTTAATAATTCCAATGTCTCCGGAACCACATCCACATCGGTGGGAATCGTAACCCGTCCACTCTTCTCAATCTGCTCGCTCATCTGCTATACCTTGGTAATCCTCTCTCTTTTTATAGTGATAAAACCTGTTCCTTTGCGTTATTTCTAGCGCTTCGGATCTTCAAACGGCTTATTGTAAATCATAAGCGCCGACAAAAGAAGCACCAGTCCTAAGATCATAATCCCAAGCCCCGTCATCTTTCCCGTCATCTTCCATCCTCCGATCACCATTGCCAGTCCTGCCGCAAAGAATACTGTCATAATAATAATTCTTAAATTCCCGTGCTCTTTCCAAAATCTCATACTCTCACCTTACCCTTTCAGTCCGCCCAGTGTCATACCCTGCGTCAGCTTTCTCTGTACACATATGTAAAGAATCAGGGTGGGCAGCATAACAAGTACAAGGCCTGCGTAAAGCTGGCCGTACTGAGCCGCCGACTGCTGTGCCTGAGTCAGCTGCATAAGCCCCACCGGCAGAGTCTTTCCGCCTTTTGGATCCGACAGCAGCGTCATGGCAATGATGTACTCATTCCAGAAAGACAGGAAATTGAACAAGATCACGGTAATGATGGAAGGCTGAGCCATAGGAAAAATGATCCCTATCATGGTCTTTCCATAACCGGCCCCGTCAATATAGGCCGCCTCTTCATAATCATGAGCCAGAGTGGAAAAATACCCAGACAAAAGATAAATAGTAAAGGGCAGCGCCGTAGACGCATAGACTAAAGACAGCACAAAAATATTGTTGAGCAGAAAACCGCTCCCTGCAATTTCCTGCAAAAATTTGTCGCCGTCCACCAGCATGAGAAAGATAGGCACTACAATATAATTTACATTGATAAAAAGGCCTCCCATAAAAATCGCATTTAAAAATTTCCGTCCCCTGAATTCAAAACGTGACAGCACATAAGCCGCCGGAAGAGCCACTACAAGCAAAATCAGCAGGGCCAGCGCCGTGACCAGAACAGAATTCAGCATGTACTCGCCCATCCTGGCTTTTCCCCAGGCATCGGCAAAATTCTGGATATAAAATCCGGCGGGCATGGCCCATGGATTTCCGTAAAACTCACTATTCTCCTTGACAGACGCCATAAACACCCAAGCCACCGGCACAAAGATGGAGATTGCAAGGGTAATCAGCGCTACATAGATAAATACTTTATACAGCCGTTCGGCTGATGATTTTTTCGTCTGTTCCATTGACTATCCTCCTTAAAATTCCAGCGGTTCACGCCTGGTAACCATATTCACAAGCGCCGATAATCCAAAGGAAAACAGGAAGACCAGCGCGCCTATAGCCATTCCGTAACCATAGGAAGAATTCGTGTAAGCCTGCTTGTACATATAGGACAGCGCCACCTCGGAGGCACCGTTTGGCCCGCCGGAAGTCATAGCTTTTACAAAAAGGAACGCCATGTTGATCGTACTGATGATAAAAAATGTCAGCGTGGTACGGATATTCGTCCAGATTAACGGCAGCGTAATCTGGAAGAACTGTGTGATCCGGCCCGCCCCGTCCAGTCCCGCACTCTCATACAGGCTCTGGGGAACACTGGCCATGGACGCCATATACATGACCATATAATAACCGATGGCCTGCCAGATCATGGCAACAATAAGGCTGGTCATGACTACAGTCTCTCCCTTCCACAAAATCGCTACCGTCTTCCCTGAAAGCAGGGACAGCAGGCTGTTTAACATGCCGTTGTTCGTATCATAAATGGCACTGAAAATAGCCGAAATTACTACTACAGACAAAATATTCGGGATATAAAAGATAATCCGGAAAAAATTCTGCCCCTTAATCTCCTCTCTGGTCAGGATCGCTGCGAACACAAGCGCAAAAGCAAATGTGACGATAGTCACCACCACGATCAGAAGGATCGTGTTCTGCATAGAGCGGATAAAATTCTCATCGCTCATAAGACGCGCAAAATTCTCTATCCCTACAAACTCCTCATTAACGGAATAAGCGCTGCGCCGAAACAGCGACATCCGAAATACATTTATGGTAGGAATGATCATAAAAACCATAAACAGCAGCACTGCGGGCGCCGCGCATAAAAATACAAATCTGCTGCGGCCTGAACCTTTCTTCATAGGTCAGAACTCCTTTCCCCCTTTGGGTTCTTTCTGTTTCTTGTAAAAAAAACGGCGGTGAACAGCCTGCCACCGCCATTC
>JAAWLV010000180.1 GCA_022798105.1 Hungatella sp. | reverse complement strand
GAGATGAGACCAGGAAAACAGGAGGGCCACACCCCGAGTGTTTTCCGCTTTAAGGGCTCATCGGAATGCCTGGCATATCTGAACCCGGTCGGCACACAGTCTGCATCTCCTCGCTGGCTCCGCGACAACTTTCGCCCCCTACTCACTCAACAATACAGCAACACGACGAATTTAAAGCTTCGGATTATCCGGGTTAGGATTATCCGCCTAATAATGATATTTTAAGCCGTTTCATGAGATTTTTCAAAGCATAGTACCCACTATGCGTCCTTCATTTGGCTCAAATCTCCCACAAATTGTGACGCACATCTGTCAGAAAGCAATTTTCAAACACGCTCCAGGAAGAAATATTTGGAGTTGTAAAAGGGAGGACGTAAGGCGGAAATAGGCCCTAAATGGCTTGTAAAAAAATGCATCAAATGGTATAATCCATTTTGAAATAAGGCTGCCATAAGGAAAAGCGGCCCGCAGAAAGGGAATATAATTATGAAAAAAATGTGGAAAAGATGGAGTGCCGCATGGATGGTTTTGGCAGTTCTGATGACAGCGGCCGGGTGCGGCGGAAAAAAGGAGAGCGAGCCGGAGAAGGAGCCGGAACCGGTGTATCCGGTGTCTATCGACGGCGCTGAGATTTTGATAGGAGAGACTACGGTACAGACCCTGCTGGATCAGGGATTAAGCATCACGGTGTCCGAAAGTTCCCCTGATATGAAGGAGATTACCCAGTATGAGGTTGACCCGGAGTTAGAGCTGGAGGCAAACAGCTATTATTCAGGAGGCTCCATCTGGATTACGGAGCATTGCTTTGCCCATATTGCCATTGTCACGGATGAAGAGGCTGTGAAGATGGGAGATGCAGTGATCGGCTATATGGAGTTTTCTCTGGTCAGCGCAGAGGATGAGACGCTGGATAAGCTGATGTTTAACGGCGTTCCCATATCAGAACTGAACCGGGAAAAGGCCGGGGAAATGTTTCCTGATTTTTCCGGAGATGAGAATATGTGGTTTTCTACTTCCGTCTTAAAGGATTATGAGTATTTTATGGGATTTGATACAGCCGGGAATATGATAAAGCTTTCCGTAGAAAAGAATTATGATGTGGACTGGAACAACAAACCATAATAAGATTAAATGAAAAAGGGACTGCCGCAAAAGGGGATATTCTGCAGGATACGGCTTGGTGTATGTCGTGTGGATCCTCTGTGTTGGGACAGTCTTTTTTGTTATATTGGTTTTCAATTATAAAGGAAAAGGAATTCCCTCCGCTTCTGGGGAGAAAGAAGGATATTTAACCATGAAACACTACAAAATCAGTGAATTTGCCGCCATGGTGGGACTGCCTCAATCCAGACTCCGATTTTACGAAAAATATGGCCTTTTCGAAGTGAAGCGCAGCAAAAACGGTTACCGTTACTACACTCCGGAAGATGCATTCCGTGTTAACGCATTCCGCATGCTGCTGCAATACGGCTTTACAGTGGAACGGGCTATTCAAATGTTAGATGAAAAGCAATCCGGGGAGGTGTTTTTAAATTCTCTTATGACTCAGAAAGCTTGCCTGACACAGGAAATTGAACGGTTAAAGCACCGGCTCCTTAACCTGAATTATGCCATTGATCTTATAAAGTCTGAACCATGTTCTGACTTCCAGGTAATAGATTCCGAAGATTACCTTTATATTCAGGCTTCCTATGGAAGAGAATTCTCCATATCACAGAAAAACAGCGACCTGATTGCCCAATTTGTAGAACTTTTAAGCGTTACCCACTATGCCAGGATCATTTCTGTCACTGATTTTAAATGTTCTGGCGACAGTGTTAATCCCAGCTATATCATGGTTATCCCTCTCAGCGAAGCTTGCCTCCTTCCTGACTGCCATGACAAACGGATTCGTCGGCTGAGTCTCGGAAAATGCCTTTTTTTCCACCGATTTGCTACCAGGGCTCAAAGTATTTTAAAATCTTCTTACGAAGAAGCCTTTGAATATATAGAAAGCCACGGCTATCAAATACGGGCTGACCTTGTGATTCTGCCTTCCTTTTTAAATCTGGACGGCAATGGACAGGATATTGAAACCGTTCTGATTCCTATAAAGTAGTAACAGTTCAGAACGGGCATTTTATTGCTCGTTTTCAACGGAGAAAAGCTGGGATGAACTTCTGCATAAAATAACCAGGAAACAGATATTTGTGTCTTTTGTTCTTGACCTTCAACTATGTTTATAGCTTAGAATAGACTTTGTTATAAACATATCAAGGAGGAGAAACAAGTGAAAAAAGAACAAAAGACAGGTTCAAAAGAAATTTCCCGCCGTGATTTTCTCAAAGGGACAGCAGCAGGGGCAGCCAGTCTGGCAGCAATGGGACTTTTAGGCGCCTGCAGCAATGACGGTGCCCCTTCAGCCACATCTGCGGCTGAGACCGCAGCAACGACTGCCGCAGCATCTACAGCAGCGGAAACGACTGCCGCTGCAGCGGAAACCGCAGCCCAGGCCGCGGCCCAGCAGTATAAGGCAGGTACCTATACAGCCAAAGCATATGGCAATTTGTCTTACATAACCGTAGAAACCACATTTTCCGATACTGCTATTACCGATATCAAAATTCTGGAGCATAATGAAACCCCAGTGCTGTTCAGCCAGGTAGAAGAACAATATATCCCCTCCCTCCTGGAAAACCAGGCCGGCGGCGTGGACATGATTGCAGGCGCAACCAACTCCAGCAGGGCTGTGCGGGAAGCTGTAGCGGATTGTATCACTCAGGCCGGCGGTGATGCTGACGCGTGGCTGTCTGCTACTGTAGAAAAACAGCCGTCAGCCGATGAAACTTATGAAGCCGATATCGTAATCGTAGGCATTGGAGCTGCCGGTTTTATGGCAGCCAATATAGCCTCTAAAAACGGAGCCAGGGTTATTGCCGTAGAAAAAGGGGGCAGCGTAGCTGCTGTCAACGGAATTAAGGTTTCCGGACCATTTGCCGTAGAAACGGAAGTTCTCAAAAACAGAGAAGGCGGTTCCACTTTGGTAGTAGACGATGCGTTCTATCATGTAATGGAGTATACTCACTGGACACCGAATCCCCTTTTAATGCGCCGCTGCCTGGAGGTATCTAAGGACGCCGTAGCAGAACTGCAGGAAGTAGGATATCAGTTCCAGGAAGCTAATTTCCGTTTTGAAACGCCGTTTAAAGGTGAAAAAGGCGGATTCCACCTGATTCTCAATCCTGTAGATGAGCGGGTAACTCTGTGGGAACAGGCTCTCGAAAAAAATGGGGTGGAAGTTTTGTTTAACACATCAGCGACCTCCCTTTTAAAACAAGGTGACGCCATAACAGGCATAACAGCCGAAAAAAATGACGGAACTAAGGTTACTATCAATGCAGGCGCTGTTATTCTTGCCAGCGGCGGCTTTTTGGGCAATCGCGATATGCAGGAACGGTTCCTGGGAACCCGTCATCTGAATGTTGCCAGCGGCGGAGATTCTCTGTGTACCGGCGACGCTATCAATATGGCTGCTGCTGTCGGAGCCGGACTTGACAAAACCTTTGGTTACTGCCCATGCGAATACGGCGGAACCAACCAAAAAGCATCCCGTCCCGCCAAGCAGGATAAATACGATCAGAATACGGCTTTTAAGTTCGGCCTTTATGGCTGTCTTCTGGTAGATGCCGCAGGCAACCGATTTATTAACGAAGGACTTTTGTGTGATTACCCCATGTCCTATGGCAGCGAGCAGATTCTGCGCAACGCTCCCTGGTACTCTGTGGTAGATCAGGCTTATGTGGACGCTATGGCTACACAGGGGCTGTATGAGTATACAACAGCCAAAGGAGCTAACTCGGATAATTGGTTTATCGGCAACTATTTTAAAGACCGTATCCTGACGAATCTGTATGATGACATTGAAGAAGGGTTGAAGGAAGGCTGGCTGTACAAAGCTGATACCATTGAAGAACTGGGCAAATTCTTCGGCCTTACGAATTTGGAATCTACAGTAGAACAATACAATGCCTACTGCGAGAAAGGCACAGATGAACAATTCGGAGCCAATCCCTGGTACCTTTCTCCCGTAAAGCAGGGGCCTTTCTATGTTGTTCAGAACGAACCCAGCGCATGGAGTACTTTTGGAGGTATCCGTATTGATGAGAACTGCCGGGCCATGAATTGTGAAAATCAGGTTATCCCAGGTCTTTATGTATGCGGTACAGATGCCGGAAGCCTGTATTACTCTCCATATTATGACATCCCCGGTTACTGCTATGGCCTCTGTATTGATTCCGGGCTGATTGCGGCGAAGGAAGCCGCAAAATTTGTAAAAGAGTGAAAAGCATTTTAATCGTTCTTTTTTAGTTCGGCAGAGAAGGAGCTGTGAATCGTGACTTTTTCACAGCCCCTTTATTTTTGCCCTGAAATGTAAATTTCCTGTGAACTTGATAAAAAGTCCTTTACAAAACATGGGTTAAACCAGATAGGGATAAAAATAGATATGTATCGGCAGGAGCATAGATTTTCTCCTGCCACGCCTGTATTTAGGCGGTTTGACGTTTGGTAC
>JAAWLV010000179.1 GCA_022798105.1 Hungatella sp. | reverse complement strand
CGCAAGGAGGGCCAGGAGATCTACCGCATTTTGAAAACCTGCGCAAATTTTCAGTAGTGTCAGGGCTTTCATGCACAGACCGTTCCAATTTCCACATCCAGGAACAGACGCTTAATAGCTGCTCAATGGGCACACCCCACGGCGGGGTGTGCCCGCTATTTTTTCTGCCTGAACAGAGGTATTTGCGGACCGGTTTTAACACAACCGACAAAATCGACCGTTTATTTTTGTGAAATCAGCAGAATCTAAATGGATTTCACAAATTATTCTTGACAGGATTGGGACCGTGGAGTAACATGTCATCATAACATACGGATGTTCAGACGACTGTACAACCGGACGATAACACGCCTGGGTTTAGTCCCGCTAAGGTCCGTAGAAAGTGCAGGAGGAATTTATTTATGGAGTACAAGTACGTAATCATCGGAGCCGGCAATGGCGGCCAATCCCTGGCCGGCGACATGGTCCTCCACGGAACCAAGGTCGCCGCGATCTATGACAAGAACCCGGCTCCCATCCGCGATATCAAGGAGAGTGGCGGTATCAAAATGAGCGGCCCCGTCATGCAGGGGTTTGCGCCCATCGAGCACCCCACAGAGGGCCTGGAAGACGCCATGCAGCAGGGCAACGTGTTCCTTGTTACCATCGTGGCCAACTTCCACCCCCAGCTGGCCAGGGAGATGGCCCCCTACATCCGGGAGACCGACACCGTCATTCTGATTCCCGGCAACGCGGGAAGCTCTCTCATTTTCCGCAAGACGCTGGCGGAATGTGGAGTAAAGAAGATGCCCCTGATTGGCGAGACCATCAGCATGCCCTACGCCACCCGTCTGCTGGGCAAGGCCCACGCCGGTATCAAGGCCAAGAAGCTGGCCCTTCCCTGTGCCGCCCTCCCCGCCAGCCGCAACGAGGAATTTCTGGCCGCTCTGAAGCCCGCCATCCCCGAGGCCACCCTGTGGACCGACTCCCTCAGCATCGGCATGAGCAACGGCAACCCCTGCGGCCACGTCCCCTACTACCTGATGAATATCGGAAAGGTGGAGGCCCCCACTCCCGCCGATGTCAACTTCCACGCCTGGAACACGCCTACCACCGACCGAATTTCTGATCTCTATGACGAGGAGCGGATGACGGTCATGCGCGCCATCGGATTGAATCCCCTCTCCCACCATGAGGTGCTGAAAATCTGCTACGCCAATAAGCACTATGATCCCATCAAGCAGCAGGAGGACCGGCCCGAAAACGCGGTTCAGGTTCCGGACCGCTTTATTGACGAGGATGTCCCTCTGAACATGGTCCTGGTTTCTGAAATCGGCCACAAGCTGGGCATTCCCACCCCTGTCGCCGATCTGCTGATCGACCTGTCCAACCTGGTAAGAGAAAAGGACTTCCGGGCCATCGGCACCAAAACAGAAACGCTGGGAATCCAGTCCCTGGATAAGGAGTCCATCCACGCCCTTGTGGGGCTGGCCTGAACCACCGGTAAAATCGTCAGATAGAAGCACTGTTTTCTGAAGCTTCTTCAAATCAGGATTGAATCAGTAATAAGGAGGAAAACATCATGTCAGAGCTCAGAATCACCGACATCAAGACCTACATCGTACCCATGTTCCCCGCCGAGGAGGGCAAATTTAACAAGAACAAGCCCTTCCTGTTCGTCAAGCTGGAGACCAACAAGGGCATCTACGGCTGGGGCGAGGCCTACACCCTGCCCAACCGGGAGCGCAGCATCCAGATGCACATTGAGGAGCTGAAGACCCAGCTCATCGACTACGACCCCTCCAGAATCAAGAACTTCCAGCACTGGGCCTACAACCACTTTGGCGAGAAGCGGGTGGGCATTGACCTGTACTGCGCCATCAGCGGCATCGAAATGGCCATGTGGGACATCATGGGTAAATATTTCAACACCCCGGTCTACAATCTGCTGGGCGGCCTTGTCCGGGACAAGATCCGCGTCTACGCCAATATCAGCAGCGGCTTCAAGACGCTGGACGACGAGATCTACCGGGCCCGCGACATGGTGGACCAGGGCTTCACCGCCATCAAAATCTACCCTTTCCTGTACGGCCTGGACGAGGACGGCATCGTAGAGCGGGTGGCAAAGGTGAGAGAGGCCCTGGGCTATGACGTGGACCTGCTGGTGGACGTGTGGCGGACCGAGAACCCCCGGCTGGCCCTCAACGTGGCAAAGCGCATTGAACAGTACCGCATCTACTGGTATGAGGAGCCCATTGCGCCCGACAACTACGACGTGGCCGCCGAGATTCGCAGCAAGACCTCTCTTCCCATCGTGGCCGGCGAGTGCATCTGCGGCAAGCGCGGCTTCAACGACGTCATCCGGAAAAACGCGGCCGAGATTCTCAACGCCAACGTGGGCGTGGCCGGCGGTATTCTGGAGCTGAAGGAAATCGCGGCCATGGCGGAGGCCAACTACGTCAAGGTCTGCCCCCACAACTGCAGCAGCCCCACGGTATCCACCAACGCCACCATCCACGCCGTGGCCACCATCCCCAACTTCTACATTCTGGAGACCTTCCCCTCCTACCGGGAGATGGGCGCCAAGCTGAGCAGCAACATGCTGCCCATTGAGAACGGCTATATCCGCGTACCGGACACCCCGGGCCTGGGCATCGAGATGAACGAGGACTTCACCATGAGAGCCCCAACACCCACAAGAAGATGCCCTCCCTCTAAGCCTGGCGTCAGTACGTAAAACGGGACCGAGAAAGGGCAGCGCCCCCAACCGGGGCCTGCCCATATAAAAAAGGAGATATGTTATGCTGCCAACCGAAAAGTTTTCCGGCGGAAGTATCCAAAACCTGTTGTTGGTTTTTTCCATCATCGGCATCCTGCTCTTTATCGCGACGATCCTTCGCCTTAAAGTCAACTTTCTCCGCAAGGCATTTGTTCCCGTCTCCCTGATTGCGGGAATCATTGGTTTGATCTTAGGCCCCTATGTCCTGAAAGTGTTCCCCTCAGAGCTGCGGAGCAGCATGGCTGCCCTGCCCTCCACGATGATCGTGATTGTCTTCTCGGTAATGATGATTGGCGTCAAGCAGCCAAAGGTGAAGGAGACCGCGAAGCTGGTCGCGCCCATGTTTTTCCAGGG
Organism: Hungatella sp.; assembly: GCA_022798105.1. Classification (GTDB taxonomy): domain Bacteria; phylum Bacillota; class Clostridia; order Lachnospirales; family Lachnospiraceae; genus UBA3402. The sequence continues at coordinate 1,447 of JAAWLV010000179.1, read as the reverse complement.
ATATACCTACAGCTTCGTCCAATTTGGATTGACCTGCCTGCTGACCGGCCTCATCTTTACCCCCTTCTTCGACACCAACCCCCTGTTTGGCTCTGTGATAGAAATCGGCTTCCTGGGCGGGCACGGCACCGCCGGAGGAATGAGGGAGATTTTTGAATCTCTGGGCTGGGCCGCCGGCTCTGACGTGGTCCAAACCACCGCCACCATCGGCCTGATTGTCGGTGTTTTCGGCGGCCTGATTCTCATTAACATCGGCGTCAAAAAGCGCTATACCACCTTCCTGGAGGAGGCCGGAAGCCTGAACACCGGAGAGGACGTCTATGTCGGAGAGGCAAAAAATCCAAGTTCCTATGCTACAATCAACAAAAATGTGGTAGAAGGGTTTGTCTTCCATGCCGCCCTGATTGGCATCGCGGTTTATATTGGCTACGCCATCGTGTACGTGGTAAAGTATTTCTTCCATTTTTCTCTCCCCCTGTTCCCCTTTGCCATGATCGGCGGATGGATTCTGAACATGATTTTACAGCGCACCTTCATCGCGGAGCTCATCGACCGGGACACCCTGCTCCGCATCCAGGGCCTCTCCATGGACTTCCTGATTGTGGCGGCCGTGGCCTCCGTCTCTATCCCCGTCATCCTGGAGTACATGGCTCCCCTGCTGATTGCCTGCGCCGCGTCTGCTGCCGCAAGCGTCTTTATTTTCCTGTATCTGAGCCCCCGCATCTTCAAGAAGAACTGGTTTGAAGTCGGTATTACCCGCTTTGGCGCCTCCACCGGGGTCGCCGCCACCGGACTTATGCTGCTGCGCACCGTAGACCCGGATATGAAAACCGACGCCGCCAAGATTTACGCTCTGAACGCTCCTTTTTCCAGCCCCTTTACCGGCGGCGGCCTTGTCACCTCCGCCTATCCCGTCCTGATTGCCAGCTTCGGCGCGGTCCAGTGCGGAGCCGCTTTCATGGGCTTGGCTCTGCTGTGCGTGCTGGGCTGTAGGCTCGTGGGCTGCTGGAACAGCCATCCCCAGTTTGAACAGCGGGGAAATTACACTCCGCCTGATGACCAGTAAAACATAATACGTTCGGTATTTACAGCAAGGCCATGGCCTGGGAATCTGTCTTCCCGGGCCGTGGCCTTGCTCTGCGGACGGTGATCCACAGGGCCGGCACTTTCCAAATCCTTGAAAAACTTTGGCCTGCATGTTGCAATTGAAACGCTAAGATGATAATATTGTAGTGACAAATCTTTATTTTACTACATTTTGGAATAAGGCTTGAGCAGACAAGGATGATGAACATGAAGCTGAACGACAAAGGACTGCCGCTGTACTATCAAATAGAAAAGTATATGCGGGAAAAAATTCTCGGCAACGAGTGGCCGGTGGGCACACAGATTCCGACGGAAACTGAACTTATGGAGCTCTTCCAGGTCAGCCGGGCAACGCTCCGGC
>JAAWLV010000178.1 GCA_022798105.1 Hungatella sp. | reverse complement strand
CTCTTGCTCTCTGCCATACTGGCCTACCTTTCCGATCTCCAAACACCACAGAAAAGTGCTGTACTGCTACAACACTTTTCTGCAACGCTTATGCGTTCTTTATTTTACAGGAAACCTAAACTCTCGTCTGCACCCTTAGGGCAGTGAGGCGCTTCCTTATGCGTCACTGTCCGCCGGCGGACATAAAGCCTTTATACTTCCCTGAAATCTCCGTCAATCACATCATCCTCCGGCTGGCCTGCCGCTCCGGCGCCCATATCCGGGCCCGCCGCCCCGGCTCCTGCTGCCTGAGCCTGCTCATATACCTTGGCAAACAGCGCCTGAGCGCTTGCCATCAGTTTCTCCTTGCCTGCCTTGATGTCCTCCACCTGGGCGTCGGTCATCTCATCAACGGGAGCGCGGTTGATAGCTTCCTTAAGAGCGTTCAGATCCGCCTCAACGGCCGCCTTGTCGTTGGCATCAATCTTATCGCCGACTTCCTCCAAAGCCTTCTCGGTCTGGAATACCATGGAGTCAGCGTCGTTTCTGGCGTCGATTGCATCCTTGCGCTTCTTATCCTGAGCCTCGTACTCCGCTGCCTCCTTCACGGCTTTCTCGATGTCGGAGTCGGACATGTTGGAACCGGAGGTGATAGTGATATGCTGCTCCTTGCCTGTTCCCAGATCCTTGGCAGATACATTCACAATACCGTTGGCGTCAATATCGAAGGTAACCTCGATCTGGGGAACGCCTCTCCTTGCAGGCGGAATCCCGTCCAGACGGAACTGACCCAACGTCTTATTATCCCTTGCAAACTGTCTCTCGCCCTGTACCACATGGATATCAACGGCAGTCTGATTGTCAGCCGCAGTGGAGAAAATCTGGCTCTTCTTGGTGGGAATGGTGGTATTCCTCTCAATCAGCCTGGTGGCTACGCCGCCCATAGTCTCGATGGACAGAGACAGCGGAGTAACATCCAGAAGAAGAATATCCCCTGCGCCGGCATCTCCTGCCAGCTTGCCTCCCTGGATACCGGCGCCGATGGCAACGCACTCGTCCGGGTTCAGGCTCTTGGAAGGCTCCTGGCCGGTCAGCTGTTTTACCTTATCCTGGGCTGCGATCATACGGGTGGAACCGCCTACCAGCAGAACTTTGCCAAGCTCTGATGCCGTGATACCCGCATCCTTCAGGGCGTTCTGCACCGGAATCGCCGTTCTCTCAATCAGGTCGTGGGTCAGCTCGTCAAATTTGGCCCGGGTCAGATTCATATCCAAGTGCTTCGGTCCCTCGCTGGTAGCAGTGATGAACGGAAGATTGATGTTGGTGGTGGTAGCGGTGGAAAGCTCTTTCTTGGCCTTCTCCGCAGCCTCTTTCAGTCTCTGGAGGGCCATCTTGTCGCCGGATAAATCAACACCCTCAGCCTTCTTAAACTCGTCAATAAGCCACTGGGTAATCCGGTTGTCAAAATCATCGCCCCCAAGCCTGGTGTCGCCGTTGGTGGAAAGCACCTCAATTACGCCGTCGCCGATCTCGATGATGGACACGTCGAAGGTACCGCCGCCCAAGTCATATACCATGATCTTCTGCTCTTTTTCATTGTCAAGGCCGTAAGCCAGGGCTGCCGCCGTAGGCTCGTTGATAATCCTCTTCACATCCAGGCCCGCTATTTTTCCTGCGTCCTTGGTGGCCTGACGCTGGGCGTCGTTAAAGTACGCGGGAACCGTGATAACCGCTTCCGTCACGGTCTCGCCCAGATAGCTCTCGGCATCCGCCTTCAGCTTCTGCAGAATCATAGCGGAAATCTCCTGGGGAGTATACTTCTTCCCGTCAATATCCACCTTGTAATCGCTTCCCATATGCCTCTTGATGGAAGAGATGGTCTTGTCGGCGTTGGTAACTGCCTGACGCTTTGCAGGCTCGCCTACCAGCCTCTCCCCGTTCTTTGTAAATGCCACGATAGACGGCGTCGTTCTGACACCCTCCGCGTTGGCAATAACCGTCGGCTTGCCGCCTTCCATAACGGCCACACAGCTGTTGGTCGTACCCAAGTCAATACCTATAATCTTGCCCATAGCTTTTTCCTCCTATATGAAATCCATTTTTAAATTAATGTGTCTGCTTCGTTACTGTTCACCCCCGGCTAATCACCACGCTGATTAGCCGGCAGGATGCACGTAATGGCAGCGAACCATGCCGCCCATCGCCGAAGGCGATTTGGAATGGCGGACCGGGTTACTGTTTACTGGGTACCAGTGAACAGTAACTCTGCTTCCTAATTCGCCACCTGTACCATGCTATGTCTCACCACGCTGTCCCGGTACAGATAACCCTTCTGAAACTCCTGAACTACCACGTTCTCCCCCTGCTCCTCATCCTCCACGTGCATCACCGCATTGTGGAAGTTGGGGTCAAACTGCCCGCCTACGGCTTCTATGGGCTTAACGCCCGCCTCCTCCAGATTTTTCAGAAGCTGCTTATATATCATCTCCATGCCCTCGGCGAAGGAAGTCCCTTTCGCATCCTCAGGCATTGAGTTTAAGCCTCTCTCAAAATTGTCAATCACCGGCAGAATCCGCTCAATGATATCCTTGGCTCCTATCTCGAACATGACGGACTTTTCTTTCTCCGTCCGCTTTCTGAAATTGTCAAACTCGGCCATGTTCCGCTTAAGCCGATCCGTCAGCTCCTCGATCTGGGTGTCTCTCGGATCCTTTTTCTCTTTCTTTTTGCCGAAAAATCCCTTCTTCGTGGAATCCTTGGCCTCCTCCGGCTCCTGTCCCTTCCGGGGCTCCTCCTGGGACCGGCCGTCCTCCCCGTCCTTTACCTCCCCGTCCGGCTCGCCCTGAACCTGGCCGGAACCTTCCGGCGTCCCATCTCCGGCTTCCCTTTCAAGCTCTTGTGCCTGCTCCATGTCCTCTTCCCTTCTATTCTCTTCGCTCACTGCACTCTCACCTTTCTTCTTTATCGGATTACTTAAACCTGAACACCTGCCATCCCGGGTTCCCCCGCCGGCAGTCATCCGCCGTCCTTTTTAAATGTTGCATCCAACTGGGTTATAAGATTCCTCAGGGTCTTAAGCACCTTCTCATAGTCCATCCGCTTCGGCCCGATGATTCCGATGGTCCCTTTCAGCCCCTCCCCCAGCTCGTAGGTGGCGGTAACCACGCTGCAGTCCTTCATAGCCTGAACCGGGGACTCGTCGCCGATATACACCTGGATCCCTGTCTCGCTGTCCGCGCCCACCGTGTCCACCAGCTCCTGCAGCGTCTCCGTGTGCTCCAGCGTGCTCAAAAGTTCGCTTGCCTTGCGGCTGTCGCTTAATTCCGGGTATTTAAAAATGTTGGTGGCCCCGCTGGTATAGATCTGAAGTTCATCCTCGTCAGCCCTGATGACCGCCGCCACCTCGTTAAGCACCAGATCCACCACCTTGCTGTGGACGCCTGCCTGCTCCTTCAGCCTGCTGATAACCCCCAGATTGATCTCCTCAATGGTCAGGCCGTTTAAGTTTGTATTCAGAAGGATATTCAGATTCAGAAGCTCCTCGTCATTTACTTCCTCCTCTATGGTCACAATTGTATTCTTGATAATGTTCCCCTCAACCACCGTAACTATGAGAAGCTTGCGGCTGTCCACCTTGGAAAGCTGTATAAACTTTAACTTGTTCCGATGATACTGGGGACCGCTTATCATGGCTGCGTAGTTGGTGTTGCAGGCCAGATTCTTGGCCAGGGCTTTCAGCACCTGCTCCAGACGGCCCATGCGCGAAACCATCATCTCCTTGATCTCCGTCACCTCATTATCCTTCTCCAGAAGGATCTGATCCACATAGAAGCGGTATCCCTTGTCAGAGGGGATTCTTCCCGCCGACGTATGAGGCTGAACGATATAGCCCATCTCCTCCAGATCGGACATCTCATTGCGTATGGTGGCTGAACTCCACTTGGATTTCACGTACTTGGAAATGGTTCTGGATCCTACCGGCTCCCCGGTCTCCATATAGTTCTTTATGATCGCTTTCAAAATCGTAATCTTTCGCTCATCCAGCTCCATATCCCCGGTCCTTTCTGTAAGATTATGGCTTGTTAGCACTCATTTCGATTGAGTGCTAATTTCTATGTTCCTAATATAGTCCTTTGGAAACTTTTTGTCAATACCTTTTTAAAAGTTTTTGTGCCGGCGGTGTTACTGTTCACCCCCATGTCATTAGTTTAAGCGTTAAGAACGATTTCTTGCGCAAAATAGTAATATTATGAAATCGCTGTATTGTTGAGTGAGTAACGTTGGGGCGGATTTGGTCGTGGATCCAGGGAGTGAAGGCAGGCTGTGTGCCGTTCGTGTTCAGATATGCCAAACATTCCGATGAGCCCTTAAAGCGGAAAACAGTCGGGGTGAGGCCCTCCTGTTTTCCTGGTCTCATCTCCATGGCATATATTCACCCGCCCGGCACACAGCCTGCCTTCCCTCCCTGGCAAAACCAGAATTCGCAGGCCGACATTTGTTCACTGAAGGTGTTTCCGATAGGGCCGCGGTTTCTGCTTTGCAGTGGAAAGATATCTGCGTTATCGACACAGGGTTTGTGCATAGCCGACAGATTCTCTCGGGTTCACAATCATATCGCCTTCACTTAACAATATTGGAGAGCA
>JAAWLV010000177.1 GCA_022798105.1 Hungatella sp. | reverse complement strand
GGTCACCCACCTAGCATGGCTAGGCGTCAAATTGTAAGAACCGGCATTTTGGGATTACAAAAGATGAAAGCAGCGAGCAATCGCTGCTTTATCTTTTTGCAAAAATATGGTAAGGTATATGTAGCGGCACACAGGCTGCCAAAGATTGATGAGCATGTACTTCCGGAGTCTCTTTGTACCTGATTTTGAGAGTACATGATAAACAAAAAGAGGATGGAGAAAGTTACAGATGAACGATCACAGATTTCGGGAATATATTTATTGGGGAGTAACCGCGGTTCTGGTAATTGTAACCTGCACAGCGGCTGCCCTTGCTTTTATCCGCTGGCAGACGGTGTGCGAAGCCATAAAGCATGTGAACCAGATATTGGCCCCTATTATTTACGGCGCTATTTTGGCTTATCTTCTGACCCCGGTGTACAACGGTGTGTACCGATGGGTTGACAGGATACTTACCCCTTACTTAAAGAAGGGAAAGAAAAAACACAGTCTGGCCAAAGCGGCTGCCACACTTGTAAGCATTATCTTTCTAGTGGCGGTTGTGGCAGGCCTGTTCAGGCTGATTCTTCCCAGGGTTTTTGAGAGTGTGAAGGGAATTATCAACTCCATTCCCAGCAACGCGGCCAAGATTGCCCTGTGGATTGAGACTCTGTTTGCGGATTACCCGGATATTGAGATGGCGGTGCTCAACGTCTATAACCAGGGAGTGGAGAAGCTGGTTTCCTGGGTGCAGACCACCACGGAACTGCTGCCCAACATTGAAAAAGTGATCACCGGCGTTTACACCGGCATCATAGGCGTGGTGAACCTGGTGAAAAACGCCCTTATCGGCATGATCGTGATGGTGTATCTGCTTAATATAAAGGATATCCTGGCAGCCCAGGGAAAGAAAATCATATACAGCCTGTTTCCGGTTTCCATAGCCAACGAGATAGTGGAAAAATGGAGGTTTATCCACCGGGTTTTCGGGGGATTTATTATCGGAAAGCTTTGGGATTCCCTGATTATCGGGATTTTAACCTTTGTGTGGCTCAGTGCGATTAAGATGCCCTACACAGTCCTTATCAGCGTGATTGTGGGCGTGACCAATATCATCCCCTTTTTCGGGCCTTTTATCGGTGCGATTCCCAGCGCGCTTCTGGTGCTTTTGGTCAGTCCGAAAAAATGCCTTTGGTTCCTTTTATCCATTCTGGCCATCCAGCAGCTGGACGGAAACATTATCGGACCGAAGATTCTGGGCAATTCCACGGGGCTTTCCAGTTTCTGGGTGCTGTTTTCCATCCTGCTCTTCGGGGGGCTTATGGGACCGGTGGGAATGATCATCGGAGTGCCCACCTTTGCGGTGATATACCATCTGGCGGCGGAGTGGGTGAACAGGCGCCTGAAAAAAAGAGGACTGTCTACCGTCACGGACGATTACGGGGATTTGAGACATATTGATGAGGAAAAGAAAACATTTGTCAGGTAAAGGTGTATGAGGAGAAAGAAGAAGGCAGGATGGTTCGTAGGGGTTCCTTTGACTGTGATGGTTCTGGTGATCATCATACTCCTTGGGGAACCGGACAGGGAGGGAGTGACCAGGGCGGCGGCTTACAAAGCTGCGGCCCTTTCCACGGCTACCGTGGAACAATGCAGGCTGGATTCCAGGGATCAATCGGAGTTTCCAGTATCCAGCCAGGGGCAGTGGTACGTAAAATATATGGATAATCTGTACCACAGAGGATGGATTGACAAGGAGATGACTCCTGCCGCGGAGGATACGGCGGAAGGGTTTCTGACGTATGAGGAGGCAGAGTTTCTGGCCGGACAGGTGTCGGACGGCTTAAGGGCCCAGGTAGGCCTTACCTCTAAAAATAAGGAGCGGCCCTATCCGCCGGAGGAATGGTGGAAGCTGTATGAGGATATCTGCAGGGAACTTAAGGTCTGGCAGGAGGATAAGGTGCGCCAGGAGGTTTTGGTCGTGTACGGAACCTTTGAGGATGTGGAGGACGGCGTGGCCTGGAGGGCGTATACCAGCGAGGGGAACCTGGGTTTTGAGGGCCTGGGCCTTGGAGCCTGCAGAGATCAGGAGATCCGGGTTTTGGTCAGCGGCAGCGAGATCCTCCGGGTTACAGAGAGGATTTCCAAATCCGTTGTGTACAGGAATATCTGGATTACAGAGGCCGCAGAGCAGGAGCTGACCGCCTACATAGGCGCTCTCACCAGGAAGCTGCCGGTAAAGGCAAAGATAAAAAATCCCGTGGAAATGGCCGGCCAGGTGGCGGATGTGGAAGTATCTGACGGACAAGTGAAGAAAGTGGTCTTAAAAAAGGAGCGGGTATCGGGGAAGGTGCTGGAAGTACGGGAAGACATGATCGAGATCGAGGGATACGGACAGCTGGCTATTGACCAGGATTTCAGCGTGTACCGGCTTTACGGGGAATTTAAAAGGCAGAACCTGTCCAGTGTGGTGGTGGGGTCCGATGTTCAGGAGTTTGTGGTTGCGGACGGCCGCCTCTGTGCAGCGCTGACCATGAGACCCTTTGATGCAAAAACCATCCGGGTTTTGGTTATGGATACCGGGTTCCATTCTATCTTTCACGAAAGCGTTACTCTGGAGTTTTTAAGTCCGGGAGTGATTATAACCGGGGATGACGAGAAGACTTTTGATGCCGGTGATATTGTAACTTTCCGGTCAGGGGATACACAGCCGGGGGAAAATCGGGTGGTGATCCGGCCTTCGGACGAGGCGGCGGGAATCCGGGTGCCTACCCTGAGCCGTGACGGAAAAACGCCGGTCTATCCGGGAGCCATGGAGATAAAGCAGGAGGCTGAGGGGCTGGTGCTGGTAAATGAGGTTTACCTGGAAGAATATCTGAAACGGGTGGTCCCCAGTGAGATGCCGCCAAGCTATGAGAAAGAGGCATTGAAGGCTCAGGCAGTTTGTGCCAGAACCTATGCCTGGAGACAGATCATGGCAAACGGTTACAAGAATTACGGGGCCCATGTGGACGACAGCACCAAATATCAGGTTTATAATAATGTGGATACCAGCCCGAACACGGATACGGCGGTGAATGAAACCTACGGAAAGCTTATAACCTATGAGGGACAGGTGGCAGAGATCTACTATTTTTCCACATCCTGCGGCCATACCACAGACGGGACTATCTGGGGGGCCGACCAGGCAGATTACCCGTATCTGAGAGGGATAGCGGTAAAAGAAGGCGGAGGCACCATGGAGCTTACGGATAATGAAGCGTTTGCCCAGTACATAAAAAGCAGGCCGGAGGGCTTTGAAGCCGATTACGGGTTTTACCGGTGGACCACCGAGATTACGGCGAAACAGCTTGCGAAAAAGGTTACGGGAATCGGAAACATCACGGACGTAGTTATGAAGGAGCGGTCCACAGGGGGGATCGGGAAGGTCCTTCTGGTAAAAGGAAGCGCGGGAAGCAAAGAAATCCTGGGGGAGGGACAGATACGGGCGGTTCTGGGTTCCGCCGATTTGGAAATCAGGCAGCAGAACGGAAACGTCCTGACAGGCTGGGATTCCCTTCCGAGCGCGTTTATTGCCATTGAAAAAAAGGAGGGGGAATCAGAGGGGGCGTTTCTTGTCTGGGGCGGCGGTTACGGCCATGGCGTGGGAATGAGCCAGAACGGGGCCCAGGCTATGGCAAAGGCAGGGAAAAGCTATAAGCAGATTCTGGAGATGTTCTACGACGGGACGGAAGTGGCGGAGATTGACGAGATACCGCAGCCGTGAACGGTTATGGGGTTACTGTTTACAGCAATGTCATAAACTTAAGGTTTCCTCACGGGCAAAAGCAGGATTCGCTTAAGTTAACTCGTTGTGCCAGTTGATTGTTGATGTGGAAAGACTTCAATTTTCACCTTATTGCTGTATTGTTGAGTGAGTAAAGTTGGGGCGGATTTGGTCGTGGGGCCAGCGAGGGGAGGCAGGCTGTGTGCCGACCGGGTTCAGATATGCCAGACGTTCCGATGAGCCCAAAGCAGAAAACACTCGGGGTGAGGCCCTCCTGTTTTCCTGGTCTCATCTCCACGGCATATATTCACCCGCCTGGCACACAGCCTGCCTCCCCACGCTGGCAAAACCAGAATTCGCTGACCAACATTTGCTCACGCAAGGTGTTTCCGGTAGGGGCGCGGGTTCGACGTTGTAGCGGAATGGCAGCTGTTTTATCGGCAGTAACGGTCGGTGTATCGTTATGGGGACAAAGCTGTTTATACGTTTAGCCAGGCAGTCTAAGTGTTGTCAGAGTCTGTAAATGTCGTAAATACGGTCTTTTTATGCTCTCCTATATTGTTAAGTGAAGGCGATATGATTGTGAGCCCGAGAGAATCTGTCGGCTATGCACAAACCTTGCTGCCGATAAAACACATATCTTTCCGCCATAAAGCAGAACCCGGACGGGACATCCCTCCTTCTCTGACTGGACTACGACAATCCCCGCCCCAACGTTACTCACTCAATAATACAGCAATATGGCAAAATTGAAGTTCCAATTTATCCCGATAAGGTAAAGCGCATGACATTGATTATTAACTAGTACTGCTTTGCGGAAATAACGGTGAAGAAAGTGCCAGATGTCTGCGGAATCTGTGCGTCTGCAAAGCGACGGCGTAGTGGTGCCTACGTCTAGCTT
>JAAWLV010000176.1 GCA_022798105.1 Hungatella sp. | reverse complement strand
TAAATTTATGAGGCGTACGTGGAGCGTACGTTGATTAAATTTATGTGCATATGACGGAAAATCAGCCACAAAGGCAGGTGCAAGAGAGATTCCGAGAGTACATCTGTCAGCAGAGGGTAAATTCTCCCTCCCTTTTTCCCACTTAGGATAGTATACAAAAAAACCGATGAAATTGCAAGGCATTGCTCTTCAAAGTCAGGGGCCTCCCCCCGCAGGCACTACTGTTCACTGGTGCCCAGCAAACAGTAACCCGCAGGCTTTTCTTTGCTACGGTTCATTTGTCCCCAGCACATTTGCCGTCCGGTTTAAAAACCTGTCATAAACTGCCACCGAAATCTCATGCTCCCCCAGGGACAGCCCCGGAACCGTCAGGCGGATGCTTCCCTGCTCCCCTTCTTCTGCCACTGCCTGGGACGCCTGGAACAGCCCGTCAATATACACCTCCAGTTTTACAGCCCCCTCTCCCGCCTCATAGTTCACAGACAGGCTGTCCCCGTCCACAACCATGCCGGCCTGCAGTCCGGGCCCTGTTTCTGATTTGACAGGGCTTCCGCCCAGATTCTCCCTGTAGATGGTAAACGGTTTCCTCACCTCGTCCGCAAAGGTCCCCCGCACCCGAATATCCGTCAGTTCTCCGGCCCCGTCCCGCTCCCTGAACAGGTTCAGATATCCCACACTTTCCGGATCCCATCCCATAACGAGACAGCACACCGTATCCACTGCCACCGCGTCCCTGCCTGCAAGCACCAGCCTCATGTTCATCTTGTCCGAATCCTTCCTCTCCGAAGACATGGGCACAGGGCCGCTCTGGAACCCCTGCAGGCCGTCTACAATGACGTAATCCACAGGCTTTGCCTTGTAATAATCGTAGATCCATTTGTCCAGTTCCCCGTCCACGATCTTGTGGGAAACCATCTTCTGTTTGCTGGGGGTATCCGGTCCCATGCCGTAGAGGTTTCCCGGAGGCGTACCGATGCTGACATTCTTGATCCCCGCCGTCACCACCACCCCGGAGGAGGTCTTTAAGGCCGGGATGCTGATAACCACATCCGCCTCATAGAGAATCCTGTTAAAATAGTAGGATTTGTGCAGAAGGCCCTCCGGCAGTTCCACCTTCACCACCTCCTCTGCCTCAAAGTCCTGCCAGTTCCCGCAGTCCTCCTCCAGACAGATAAACCCGTCCACATCCTTCATATATTCGTCCGTGTAATGAAAATACTCCATCACATCCCTGGTGGGCCCTGTGGCCGAACCTTCCATAATATATACTTTGCCGTCAGGATTCAGCTCCCTGACCATCCTGACAACCGCCTTCACAACGCGCCAGTCCGTGGTAACGCCGTTAACCTCCCTGTCCAGCTTCTCTCCTGTGGAGTCCACGATCATCTGCACCAGGTTTGGTTTCAGCACTACGGTCTGACCGTTTTTCACCACCGTATCCAGATCCGCTGCCGCCTCCCTGACCATAGCCTCGATCTCCGACTCTGTAAGCCGGGATGCCTCCTCATTCTCTGACTGTACAATAGAAACCGTGGAACCCTCAAAAGTCTGTTCCTTTACGGAGTTCTGGCTGAGAATCACGCCGGCCGGTTTTCCTGCATTGCCCTGAGTTATATCAGCCCCCCAGGCCTCCCCCGCACTCTCTTTCGTCTCCCCGGATTCCCACTCCCCGGACCCCTGGGGCGCCTCTTTGGATTCGCTCCCGCCGGAAATACTCTCTTTCATGTCCTCATCAGGCAAATCCGTTTCGTCCTCGTCGGACATGTTCTCCCCAATGCTCTCGCTTTCCACGGTCATGCTTTTGGCGTCCTCCAAAACTCCCTGCTGGCGCTGGCAAGCGTTTAACAGCGCCACCGGCATGGCCATATAAATCCAAAATTTTTTCATCTGCGTAATCCTCCCGCCCTATTCAATGGACTCTCCTCTTCCTTGTGCAGATGCACCCCATAATGGATGATATATGCGGCTACGATAAACGAAATACTGGAAATGGACATATTGAGCATCGCCTGTCCTGTGGAAACGGACATCTGACTGTCCGACACAAGATTCATAAGCCCGCAAATCAACAGCTTGATAAACGGCACAAAGACAGCCGCCGAAAACTGGAGAAGCCCGCAATAAAGAAGGAACACGGAGTTTTGTTCTATAAAAATCCGGCCTTTTTGTATGTTGAGAAACACACGGCTTAAAAACCAGAACGCCGCCATCATGGGAACCGCATAGACGGCGTATAAAAGGGCAATCCCTATCTGAACCGTAACGCCAATCTGGTCATTGGCATCTGTCCATACATGAATATCATCGCCCGTACTTACGGTCATGCTGCGGGAATGCGGGTCGTGATATTCCTCTGCGTAAATGGCGCCCTCAAAGGTTCCCTTTTTAGTATGGAGAAAAAAAGTCTGACGTCCCATAAAGCTGAGAACCGTGCAGAAAAAATAGAAGCAGATTACAAAATAGCAGGCAGCTTTTAAAAATCCGGCCGCCGGCCTTGCAAATCGTTCATCTGTCAATGTTTCAATAATTTTCATTGTTTATCACCTCATTCCTATAATAGCATATTGATCCGTCCCTATCAATATAAATCAACTCCTTCCTTCTACTTCCAAAACTCCGGCTCCGGCGCCACCATTACCGTCCGCTTTCTTCCTGTCTCCAAATATGTAAACACATATTCATATTGATCGGTCACCAGTTCCAGCTGCCCGGTTTCAGGGTTTCTCTCACTGAGCGCTTTATGCCGGATTTCCACATCCGCCCCGTCCCTGTCAAGTCCGGCCCCGGCCAGATACCGATCCACAGCCTCCTCGTCCGCTACGATAAACTCTACATCTTCCCTGGCAGTGAGAATTACTTCCCCGCCTATGTATTTGTAGGTATCATAATAATGTCTTATGGCCGATCCCCGCACCGTCCCGCGGATACACTTCTCTTCCTGGTCAAAAACCGCCAGGGAAATATCACTGAGTCCGGGATCGTGTTCAAACCGGCCGGTTCCGGGATCCCACACCAGATATATCCACTTCTCCCCGTAAGCCCCGTTTTGGGTGTCAAACAGACGGATGTCTTTGTAGCCGTCAAAATTCACGTCCTCCAGCACAAGCCCCATGTCCTCCCGGAAATACACCGCCGTCTGCCCGAAACATGTCAGCTCCGGGATGGAGATAACCTGCCGGACCTGCCCGTTTTGGGAAACTGTGATGGAACGGACCATGTAGGCAGATGTTTCCCGGTGGAGTGCCGCGTCAATGTCAAAGGTAAACTCCTCCATTCCCTCCTTAAGAGCTGCCCGCACGGTAGTAATAAAATAGCTTTTCTCGTCCTGTTCATAAAACTTTTTCAGCTCTTCCTGTGGAATCCCATTCTCCCGCAGATTCACATACGTTAACTTATCCAGGTTCTTAAGGGGGTTAATATCCTTGATACGGTTGTTTGACAGTTCCGCATAAGCCAGCTGATTTAACCCTGCCAGAGGGCTGATATCTTGTATCTCATTGTAGGACAGCTGCAGATACTCAAGCCCTTCCATGCCGGAAAAAACGGAAATATCCCGAATCCCGCACCGGGGTCCGTAGAAAGATTCCAGATTTTTCAGTTCTTTTAAGGGGGACAGATCCGTAAAACTCCTGCCGTTATTTCCGATGCACAGCCGTTTAAGGTTCACAAGCCCTGCCAGAGGGCCGTAATCCCGGATATCGTTGAAAGCGCAGTCAAGCTCCCTCAGTTCCTTTAAATTTCTCACCGGCTCAAGGCTCATAAACTTGTTGCACCGCACTTTAAGAACCTGAAGCTTCTTTAAGTTCTCGATGCCCTCAAGGCTTTTCAGATTGCCGAGCATTGCAGAAACGCTCTCAAGATTAAAAAACCACCGCAAGTCTTCAAAACTCTCTATGTCGTAGCCAAGCTGAAGATCCGTAACCGAAAGCACCTCCCAGGGAGCAATATCCCCCTCCGGTTTTTGCAGGATTTCCCTGACCTGTTCTTCAACAACCGGATCTGAAAATGAGATGGCTGCCCGGACCGCCTCTGTATCTTCCGCCGGCTCCGGCTTTGGCGGCTCCTCCCTTTTAATCTTCCCCTGTACAGGCCTTTGCAGCTCCCCGTCCGCTTCCGCCCCGCCGGTCTCACCGTGCCCTTCCAGGCTTTTGCACTCCACCGCCGCGGCCGTGTATTCCCCTCCCCCCGGCTTTCCCGCCGGTTTACAGCCGCCCGCTGCCATAAGAAATGCCATAAAAACCGTCCACAAACAAACCGTTCCGACACCTTGCCGGTATCTCATTCCCCCACCTCGTTTCAGAAATACCCTCTTAGTACTGCATATGCCCATTTAAAATCGCCTGCGGCGATGGCTATATGCTTTGTTCCCATAACCGTAATGGCCCATAGCTAATCAGCACAGTGATCAATCATGGGTTAAACCGTAACTTAACCCGTTGTGCTAGTTAATAACCAATGTCATGCGCTTTACCTTATCGGGATAAATTGGAACTTCAATTTTGCCATGTTGCTGTATTGTTGAGTGAGTAAATGGGGCGGATTTGGTCGTGAGGCCAGGGAGTGAAGGCAGGCTGTGTGCCGTTCGTGTTCAGATATGCCAAACATTCCGATGAGCCCTTAAAGCGGAAAACACTCGGGGTGAGGCCCTCC
>JAAWLV010000175.1 GCA_022798105.1 Hungatella sp. | reverse complement strand
GTTTCTGGCAGTCTTGGTTTGTGTAACTAAGATTCTCTTTTTAGCAGATTTAATGTTAGCCAATCTGGGCACCTCCGATTAAAATTAATATTATTAAAAGTTCTTTGGTTTGCATCAAAGTCTGGACACGGACAGTTTAATGTAAACATGCTTTAATATTTTATCCAATATAAGGTGGAATGTCAATACATATTTCCCGGTTTTTTGCAGAAAATAACGAAAAATGCAGCCGTTTAAAGGGCCATCTGAACTGCTGCGAAAAAACAAGAAATCGGAGGGACAGGTATGTTTGAAATTCGGACGGATTTGGCGGTGGAGGAGAAAGAAAGTTTTCCGGGCAGAGGAGGAGAGGTAAAGGGGGTTTCCCTGCGGGAGTGGCGGAAGGCATTCAGCAAGATTAAACTGACGGAGGTGTCGATTCTGGATGAACAGGGCTCTAAAGCGATGGGAAAGCCCAAGGGGACTTACGTGACCATGGAGGCAAAGTGCCTGGCAAAAGGGGATGAGGACTATCATCGGGAGGTGGCTGCGGAGCTGGCCGTGCAGCTGAAACGGATGGTGAAGGAATTAAAAAAGCAGAAAAAAGTGCCGGACAGAAAGGATATTCACGTGCTTGCAGTGGGGCTTGGCAATCCGTCGGTGACACCGGATTCACTAGGCCCCAAGGTGATTGGCAATCTTCAGGTAAACAGGAATATGGACGAGGGGGAAGACACGGTGCTCAGCGGCATTGTACCAGGAGTTATGGCCCAGACCGGAATGGAGACGGCGGAAATTTTAAAGGGGATTATTCATGAAACCAGGCCGGATCTGGTAATTGCCATTGACGCGCTGGCCGCCAGAAGCATACGCAGGCTGGGAACCACCATCCAGCTGACGGATACGGGGATCCATCCGGGCTCAGGGGTGGGCAATCACCGCCACAGCCTGACGGTAAAGAGCCTGGGGATTCCGGTTCTGGCTGTGGGAGTGCCTACGGTAGTAGGGGCAGCGGCCATTGTCCATGATACCATTGCATCGCTGATCGGAACTCTGGCAAGCCATATGGAGACACGGGAAATGGGCGGTTTTCTGGAACATTTGGATCCGGATGAGCAGTACCAGCTGATCTGTGAACTGCTGGAGCCGGAGTTCGGGACCTTGTATGTGACGCCGCCGGATATTGACCAGACAGTAAAGAGGCTCAGCTATACCATTTCCGAGGGGATCCATATGGCATTTTATCCTCATTTTGCCACTTCTTAGGAAAAAACCGGGAACTTTTTCATATGATAGATAAAAAGGCTCTTCGGGGGAATCAGGATTATGAGAAAGTTTCACTATGATGCGGTTCAGGTGCTCAGACTCATCATGCTGGCGGCAGGCGGAGTCCTGATTCTGGCACTGGCAGGCAAATACGAGAAAGAATCGGACAAGGATGGGGGGAGTCTGTTTTGGGAAAATTGCGGGCAGGAGATGATGGCGGAGGGAGGCGCGGCTATTTTCCGGTACAGCTATCCCGGCAGGACAAAGGCCAGGGAGACAGACTGGGGGAAGGGCCAGGAAGAACTGTCCTGGTGGCCCCGGGTGCTTGTGTGGCTGGGAAACTATAATCCCCGGGTAAGGTTTGAAAGGGCAGGGGGAGAGACAAAAAAGGGCTGGAAAGATCCGGATCCGGCTTTTGATTCATATCTGGGAACTCAGAGGGTGGTGAGGGAATCCAGCTATCTGCTGTTTGGCGGCGGGGAAGAGACGGGAACGGACAGGGCCGAGATGACGGGAGACGGCAGCGGGGAAAATCCGGGGCAGGAGGTAACTGCCCAGGAGCTGCCAGAAGCCCGGGCGGTCCATCATGAGAGGGCCCGCCTGCCTGTAACGGGCTCCAGGTATGTGCTGGAACAGCTGGCAGATTATGATTTTCTGATGAAAAGCTTTTACAGTGTCCATTCTTCCACCACGGCAACCCGGGAGGAGATGGATGCGGCCGCGCTGCTTTCGGAGGATTTGACTATCCAAAAGGACGGTGAAAATCCTCAGATCCTTATTTACCACACCCACTCCCAGGAGACGTTTGCAGATTACGGGCCCGACAGGCCCCAGGCTACGGTAGTGGGAATCGGCGATTATCTGACAGAACTTCTGGAGGGCAAGGGGTACCGGGTGATTCACGATACCGGGGTGTACGACCTTATAGAGGGGGAGCTTGACCGGAGCCGGGCTTACGATTATGCGCTGAAAGGGATTACGGCTATTTTGCAGGAGAACCCGTCCATTCAGGTGATCCTTGATATCCACAGGGACGGGGTCAGAGAAAATCTACATATGGTGTCTGAGGTGGGAGGAAAACCGACGGCTCCCATTATGTTCTTCAACGGCATGAGTCAGACGCCGGAAGGACCTATCGAGTATCTGGCCAATCCCTATAAGAAACAGAACCTGGCATTCAGCCTTCAGATGCAGCTGGATGCAGCGGCATATTTTCCCGGATTTACCAGGAAGATTTATCTGAAGGGGTTCAGGTATAACCTTCATCTGCGGCCCAGATCAGCGCTTATCGAGGTGGGGGCCCAGACCAATACCTACGAGGAGGCCAGGAACGCGATGGAGCCGTTGGCCGAGATACTTGATATGGTGCTGAGTCCGGAGGAAGCTGCGGTTAACTCCCCGGTAATCGCCTGCGGCGATGGGGCATATGCTTTGCCCCCGTAACGGTACTGGCCCATGGCTAATCAGCGGAGTGATTAGCCATGGTGTGAACAGTAACAGCCCCATCACCGCAGGGAAAATGAATAGCCGAAACAGGTTGCAAGGTCATGGAAAAAATGTTATATTTTTTTATAGCCGTGAGCCGGGTTTTCAGGACTCACAATATTTAACCATTAGGAAAGGATAAGACACTCATGCCAATTGTTGACCAGAGCAAAATCCGCAATTTCTGCATTATTGCTCATATTGACCATGGAAAATCCACCCTGGCGGACAGGATTATTGAGATGACCGGCCTTCTCACCAGCAGGGAGATGCAGTCCCAGGTACTGGATAACATGGATTTGGAGCGTGAGCGGGGCATTACCATCAAGGCCCAGGCAGTGCGCACCGTATATAAAGCAAGAAACGGGGAGGAATATATTTTTAATCTCATTGACACGCCGGGACATGTGGATTTTAACTATGAAGTATCCAGGAGCCTGGCGGCCTGCGACGGGGCAATCCTGGTGGTGGACGCGGCCCAGGGCATCGAAGCCCAGACCCTGGCCAATGTCTATCTGGCACTGGATCACGATCTGGATGTGTTTCCGGTCCTGAACAAGATCGATCTGCCCAGCGCGGAGCCGGACCGGGTGGCGGCGGAGATTGAGGATGTCATCGGCCTGGAGGCTGAGGAGGCGCCCAGGATTTCCGCCAAGACAGGGATCCATATCGAGGAGGTGCTGGAAGCCATTGTGGAGAAAATCCCGGCTCCGGAAGGGGATGAGAAGGCTCCCCTGAAGGCTCTGATTTTCGACTCCCTGTATGACTCCTACAAGGGCGTGATTATTTTCTGCCGCATTAAAGAGGGGACCGTGAAGAAGGGGACGACTATCCGGATGATGGCCACGGGAGCCGAGGAAGAAGTGGTGGAGGTAGGATATTTCGGCGCAGGCCAGTTTATTCCATGCCAGGAGCTGAGCGCGGGGATGGTGGGCTACATCACTGCCAGCATCAAAAATGTGAAAGACACTGCAGTGGGAGATACCATTACCGATAAGAACAATCCCTGCACGGAGCCGCTGCCGGGATATAAAAAAGTCACCTCCATGGTGTACTGCGGCCTGTACCCGGCGGACGGAGCCAAATACAATGATCTGCGGGACGCCCTGGAAAAGCTCCAGTTAAACGACGCCTCCCTGTTTTTTGAGCCGGAGACCTCCATAGCCCTGGGCTTTGGGTTCCGCTGCGGGTTTTTAGGGCTTCTCCACCTGGAAATCATCCAGGAAAGGCTGGAGCGGGAATATAACCTGGATCTGGTGACCACAGCGCCGGGAGTTGTGTACCGGGTTCACAAAAAGAGCGGGGAAATGATCGAGCTGACCAACCCGTCCAACCTGCCGGATCCTTCCGAGATCGAGTACATGGAGGAGCCTATTGTGACGGCGGAAATCATGGTGACTACGGAATTTGTGGGAGCCATCATGACCCTGTGCCAGGAGCGGCGGGGTGTTTATCTGGGGATGGAGTACATTGAGACCACCCGGGCCCTTTTAAAATATGAGCTGCCTTTAAATGAAATCATATACGATTTCTTTGACGCCTTAAAATCCCGCTCAAGAGGGTATGCGTCTTTTGACTATGAGATAAAAGGCTATGAGCGGTCCGAGCTGGTGAAGCTGGATATTTTAATCAACAAGGAGGAAGTGGACGCCCTGTCCTTTATTGTCCATGCCTCATCGGCCTACGAAAGGGGAAGAAGGATGTGTGAGAAGCTGAAAGAAGAGATTCCCAGACACCTTTTTGAGATCCCCATTCAGGCGGCCGTAGGGGGGAAGATCATCGCCAGGGAGACGGTGAAGGCCATGCGGAAGGATGTGCTGGCAAAGTGCTACGGCGGCGATATCAGCCGGAAGAAAAAGCTTTTGGAGAAACAGAAGGAAGGAAAGAAGCGGATGCGCCAGGTGGGCAATGTAGAGATTCCGCAGAAAGCCTTCATGAGCGTGCTGAAGCTGGACGAGGAATAAATGTTGAGAAAACCACTGGAGTTATATATCCACATCCCGTTCTGCGCCAAAAAATGCGGTTACTGCGATTTCCTCTCCACAACCGCACCTGTAAGCGTGCAGAAGCGCTATGTGGAACAATTGATCGAAGAGATAGGATGTCAGAGTGCCCACTATCCCGGATACACGGTTACTTCTGTGTTTTTGGGAGGAGGCACTCCTTCCCTTCTGGAGCCTAATCAGGTTTTGGATATCATGAATGCGGTGAAAGGACATTTTCCCATTACAGAGGATGCGGAGGTGACCATAGAAGCCAATCCGGGAACTGTAACAGTGGAGAAGCTGGAGGCATGGAGAGACGGCGGCATCAACCGGGTCAGCATCGGGCTTCAGTCGTCTGATGACCGGGAACTCAAAAAACTGGGGAGAATCCATTCCTACGATGAATTTTTAAAGACGTATCAGAGGGTGCGGCAGGCAGGCTTTGCCAATGTAAATGTGGATTTGATGTCAGCCCTTCCGGGGCAGACTGTGGCATCCTGGAAGACGGCCCTTAAAAGCGTGACAATGCTGAAACCGGAGCATATCTCGGCCTACAGTCTTATTCTGGAGGAGGGGACGCCCTTTTATGATCAGTATCACGGCCATCCGGAGCTTTTGCCCGATGAACATGAAGAGCGGGAGATGTATTATGTGACAAAACAGTTTCTCCACAGCCATGGATTTGAACGGTATGAAATTTCCAATTACGCAAAACCGGGGTATGAGTGCCGCCACAATATAGGATATTGGACAGGAGCAGAATACCTGGGACTGGGGCTGGGGGCCTCCTCCTATATTCAGGGATTCCGGTTCTGCAATGAAAAGGATCTGGATATCTACTGCAGGCTTGGAATGGGGGATAATGATGTGGACAGCCATCTCCACAGGGAAATCGTAAGGCTGACGGAAAAAGAAATGATGGAAGAATTCATGTTTTTAGGCCTGCGAATGATAAAGGGCGTATCCATGAGAGAATTCAGGAAACGGTTTGGGGCAGAGATGGAGGCTGTGTACGGGGATGTCCTGGACAGGCTGTTGAAAAACAGGCTGATTGTGAGGGAAGGGGCCTGTGTGCGTCTCAGTGAATTTGGAATTGATATCAGCAATTATGTGCTCAGCGAATTTTTATTGTAAATCCTGCCTCAAGCGGGATACAAAACGGACGGAACAGAACCATCTGCTCCGTCCGTTTTAGGTAACCGGAAAATCTATTCAGATACGGCAAATACCTCTTCTGTGGTTGTGCCGTGGGCTGCCGCCTCCTCATGAGTGGCGTAAAAAATGTCGATTTTTTTCTCTGTGACGCTGGAACCGATATCTTCCACCGTGTAGATAATGTCTCCGATCATCAGGCGGGTGCCCATGGGGAACAGATTGATATCAGCCGAAATGGTGTGGTTGGGCTGTGGCTCTGTGCCGCTGTAGGTCAGCTTGCTGGTGGAGGGGCAGCAGATATCGCAGTTGCAGTAACCGGTGACAGTGAACATGCCTAAAGAGGTATGTTCAGGTTTTTCCTCTTTTTTAGGCGTGACGCCGGGGCCTCTCTGCCAGGAGAGAAGAACTTCCTGGGAACCGCTGTCTGAAGTATCGTCCGGAGCCTGGCTTTTTTGGGTCTCCGGCTTCTTTTCCTGCACAGGCAGGGACGCCTGTGTAAAGGACGAGGACTGACGGCCGGGCGCTTCGGTAGAAACAGGAACGTTTTTCTGTCCGGAGACAGAAACAGGCGCCTGTCCGGACAGGTCTGCTGCCTGGGATTCCTGCCCGGGGCCCTTGGCCTGAGAAGGCTGTCCCGGTCCCTGGGTGGAGGATGCCTGAGAAGGGGCCTGGGCTGTCTCCTGGGAAGCGGTATGAAGGACGAAGTCCTCTGCCGCCTTATTATAAGTAAGTTCTCCTAAAAAAACCCGGTCTTCATCGGTGACGGCATAGGCAGTCACTCTTAACTGTTCTTTTTCAAACTGGTTCCAGTCAATGGACCACTTGAATCCGTGATATCCGTCCCCGATGCTTTCCTGAAGCTTGTCCTGATAATGATCGGCTTTTACTGTAGCGGATTTTAAAATTTCAGAGGAATCGGCAGGATAAACCGAAATTTCAACAGGGATAATGTGACCGTAACTGTCGCTGTCCCAAACCCAACCGTAAACGGAAGTGTTATCTGCACCCTCTAAAGTTCCTTCCGGAACAGCTGCCATAGCAGTAAATGAACATGCAAGGCTAAGAACAGCGCCGGCAAAGGCAAGTGATAACTTTTTTGAAATTGAGCGTTTCATAGTCTTTCTCCTCAGTTTATGAAATAGTTCACAGTACTAGTTACAATTATATTACAAATATGTTAAAAGTCAAGAAATTCATGACAGAGTGGGGGAAATTTGGTAAAATCGTAAGAATTTCCAGGGAAAAGTGGTTGTGATAAGGAGAAAATGTGCCCGAAGTGGCAAATAGTAATAAAAAGTTATGATTCATATCCAATGTCATTAACTTAGGTTGTCGCAGCCCTGGCTTAGAAATGCTAAACACTACGAAGACCCTAAAAACAGGTCTCTTCTTCGCGGCATTCATTCACCTTGATCTGGATAAAACGGAACTTTAAATTCGTCCTATTGCTGTATTGTTGAGTGAGTGAAGTTGGGGCGGGGATTGTCGTGAAGCCAGGGCGGGGAGGGAGACATGGTGCCGTTCGGATTCAGATATGCCAGACATTTCGATGAGCCCAAAGCGGAA
>JAAWLV010000174.1 GCA_022798105.1 Hungatella sp. | reverse complement strand
AGTGAAGGCGATATGATTGTGAACCCGAGAGAATCTGTCGGCTATGCACAAACCCTGTGTCGATAACGCAGATATCTTTCAGCTGCAAAGCAGAAACCGCGACCCTACCGGAAACGCCTTCAGTGAGCAAATGACGGCCTGCGAATTCTGTTTTTGCCAGGGAGGGAAGGCAGGCTGTGTGCCGGGCGGGTGAATATATGCCGTGGAGATGAGACCAGGAAAACAGGAGGGCCGCACCCCGAGTGTTTTCCGCTTTAAGGGCTCATCGGAATGCTTGGCATATCTGAACACGAACGGCACACAGCCTGCCTTCCCTCCCTGGCCCCACGACCAAATTCGCCCCATTTGCCCACTCAACAATACAGCAATAGGACTAATTTAAAGTTCCGGTTTATCCGAGTTAGGGGGAATTCCTCCGCCAATCCTCATGCTTCTGTCAGGTTGCCCTCAATGTAACCCATATGCCTGTTTCACATTTTCACCCCTGCCGGAACACAAATCTGAGAAACACGGCCAGTACTGCCACCAAAAGCTTCCACAAAAGCCGGTGTTCCCGCCAAAACTCCCAGAAACCTCCTTCTGCCTTTTCGGGTTTTTCCTGCTCCTTTGCTTTTTCCGGCGGTTTTCCGTAGGAAAGAATATGCCGTTTATAATCGTCCGGATCCCACACGTCATTGTAATAAAAAAGCTCCCATGACAGACGGGATATCTCCGGGTGTTTTTTTATAAGCCTCTTGTATTTTCTTTGCGGCATGCCGGTAAATATCTCCAGATGACGGTAAATCCGCCAAAGTCCCACAACCGTAGGCATGTGAAGGCTGCCCCTCTCCTCATCCATCCAGGAAAACAGCCGTCTAAAAAAATACGGCGAATACCCGTTCTGCACGAACAGGCCGCCCTCTCCAATCTCGTCCCACCGCCCCATCAGCCTTTGATACCCTTCTTCATCCAAAGAAGGATTCTCCCGGCAAAATGCCTCCAGCTCTCTCATCTGATCCAGCAGACAATCCATATCTGTCCGGTTTTCCGGCTGGCTGTTTCTGACAGGCTCTGCCTGTCTCGTCCCCTGGTCGAGAAGTTCCTCCCATTTATCCGGTGATAACCGGGGCATGGGGCCGGCTGCGCCCTCTTCCCCTTCTCTAAGCCATTCTTCCCACGGATTTTCCTCTGTGGACGGCACCGGCTCCTTCTCTTCGTTTTCCCGGCCGCCTCCGGGCTGGTGTTTTGGCCTTTTGTCTGTCTCCTTATGAATCTCCCCATCCGCCTTCTGAACCCGGTCTGTGTATGCAAGAGCCTCCTCATAGGCCTGACGGAGTCTCTTAAATTCCTCCGGATGCTCTTCCGGATGGCAGGTACGGCATTTACCCGCATAGGCCTTCTTAACCGCCCTTTTATCCCCGGTGGGATCCAACCCCAAAATCTCCCATATCCCCTGTCTGTTCATGTCTCTTCACCAATCGTCTCTTCATCAATCCCAAGCTTTTCCTCAAGATACTCAAAAATCCGCTCCACCTGCTTTCGGGCAGCCCGCACAGCTGCAGGATTCTTTCCCTTCATAACCGTGCGGAGCCACTGGGTGTTGGCTGCGACCACCCGGCGGTCCTCCCCCAGACACTCCTCATACAGCCGCTCCCCTCTGGCCAGCACAAGTGTATTCCACTCCTCATCCCTGGACATGTATTTCAGATTTTTGATCTGCTCGATCTTCCGTTCCAGCTCCTTCTCGCTCATGCGGATCTGGCTGTTGACAATCAGCTTCCTGGCCTTCTGCCCGGCCTCATTGGCAGCCTCCACCTCCAGGATCCCGTTAATATCGTAGGTAAACCGGACGGTCACCTTCCGGTGCTCCTCGCTTCCCTCAGGCACGGCAATATCTATCTTTCCGAGAAACAGATTCTTTTTGCAGTACATAGCCTCCCCCTGGTAAATCCTGACTGCCACATGGGTCTGAGTTTTTGAAACCGGCCAAAACTCCTCCTCATGGCTGAAGGGCAAAATACAGTTCCGCTCAATAACCGGCGACATAATCAGCTCCCCGCTGCTGTCATCCCGCACGCCGATCCCCAGTGTAAACGGACAGATATCCGTCAGGACGATATCCTTTATATCCTCCCTGCGCTCCTTGATACCGGCATAGGTTCCCACCCCCAGAGCCACCACCTCATCCGGGTTTTTCACCATAACCGGTTCCGCGCCCATGAAATGGCGGATGTACTGCCGGATAACCGGCATTCGGCAGGTACCGCCCACAAGCACCACCTTGTCTATATCCTCAGCGGTCATGGACACATCTCTCAGTGCCTTGTGCACGATCTCCTCCATCCGCTTTAAGAGAGGGGCTGATATCCGCACCATATCCTCCGCTGTCAGAATCAGGCCCTTTTTCCCATCCGGCCCCGTCCATTCCATCAGGGCGGCGCTTTTCTCCGTCATCTGGCGCTTGCACAGCTCCGCGCTTTTAAGCAGCATCTGCTGCTGTTTCGGTTCAAGGAGGCCGTACTCAATCTGGTGCTCCCTGCAAAAATGTCTGGCAATCCGTTTGTCAAACTCCTCCCCGCCGAGCCGGTTATCCCCGGACACTGCCAATATCTCGATAACCTGGTCAAAACACTCCACCACTGACACATCCAAAGTTCCTCCCCCAAAATCAATCACCAGGAAGGTCTCATCCTCATCTCCGTTCAGACTCCGGCAGGCCAGGGCGGCTGCTGACGGTTCGTTGATCAGGCGCTCCACCTTAAGTCCCGCCAAGACCCCGGCCTGCCGGGTGACAAATCTCTGTTCGTCATTAAAATATGCCGGCACGCTGATAATCGCCTCTTCCACCGGCTCCCCAAGATACTCCTGGGCATCCCTTTTCAGCTGTCTGAGGATCATGGCCGACAGCTCCTGAGGGCTGTACCACTTATCTCCCAAAGGCGCCTGAGCCTCCAGACCCATATACCGTTTAAACAGCGCAGCGCTGTTTTCCGGCTCCGTCAGCCGTTTCTCCTTTGCCGGCGCTCCCACACAGATCTCCCCCGCCGCTTCCGCCACCACGCTGGGCGTCAGGCAGGAGCCGAACCGGTTGGGAATCAGCACCGCATGTCCGTTCTCCCACACAGACACCAGACTGTTGGTGGTGCCCAGATCAATCCCGATAATCGCCATACGCTCCCCGTCCCCTCTAAGCTTCCCTAGAGCGTTGCCCTAGTACACCACATCCCGCTCCAAAAGCCCTGCTTTCACCGCCTGCCTGTACTTCTTTATCATATCCCCAATCTGCGCCCTTGTATAAGGCTTGATGATAAAGCCGAAGGCGCGTATTTTCCATGCCTCCAGGGAAAAACCGGGAATGCCCGAGAGAAGCACCACCTCCGGGTGAACCGGCCTCTCGTAAATCATGGAGGCCAGGGTAATCCCGCTGATCTCCGGCATCACCACATCGGAGAACACCAGATCCACCGGGTTCTCCTCCACATACTGCATGGCTGCCACCGCATCATCAAAGCTTTTTAAAAATTTCACACCCTCCATGGCTGACAATATCGAAGTGAGACGCTCTTTTAATTCAGGTGAATTATCCACCACAATTACCTTAATCTCCATAAATATTCTCCCACACCCGCAAAAAGACCGCCGGCCTTACGGCCGACGGTCAGACTTTTTACTTCTATAGCTGTTATTCGGCATCCTCGGCTGCCACAGCCTCCACGTCCACATCCACAACATCCGCATAATCATCCTGCATCGGCTGCATCTGCAGAGCCTTCATGCTCAGGCTGATCTTTCTGTCGGCCTCGTTAAAGTCTACAATCTTAGCTTCAATCTCCTGACCGATGGACAGAACATCAGCCGGCTTCTCCACGTGCTCCCTGGAAATCTGGGATACGTGCAGAAGAGCGTCAACGCCCGGCTCCAGCTCCACGAACGCGCCGAAGTCTGTCATCCTGGCCACTCTGCCCACTACCACATTGCCTGCGGCGTACTTCATAGCGGCGTCAGCCCACGGGTTGGCCTCCGGGAACTTAAGGCTCAAAGCAATCTTCTCGCCGTTAATATCCTTGATCATAGTCTCAATCTTCTCGCCGGCCTTAAACACCTTCTTTGGATTCTCCACCCGTCCCCAGGACATCTCGGAGATGTGAAGCAGACCGTCTGCGCCGCCAAGATCGATAAATGCTCCGAAATCCGTAACATTCTTCACAACGCCCTCTACCCGGTCGCCGATCTGAATCCTCTCAAACAGCGCCTTCTGCATCTCGGCCTTTCTGGCCACCATCAGCTGCTTGCGATCGCCGATGATTCTTCTTCTTCTGGGATTGAACTCCGTGATCACGAACTCAATCTCCTGACCCGCATATTTTGTTAAATCTCTCTCATAGGAATCGGACACCAGACTTGCGGGGATGAACACTCTCGTCTCCTCCACCACAACACTGAGGCCCCCGTCCAGAACCTGAGCCACCTTGGCGGTCAGCAC
Source organism: Hungatella sp. (assembly GCA_022798105.1). Lineage (GTDB taxonomy): Bacteria > Bacillota > Clostridia > Lachnospirales > Lachnospiraceae > UBA3402. The sequence continues at coordinate 337 of JAAWLV010000174.1, read as the reverse complement.
TTCCTGGCTGTTAAACGCCTCCTCAAGCCTCTTATTGCCTCTGTCAGCCGCCAGCCTTTTATAGGACAGGGCAACCTGGCCTTCGCCGTCGTTGACCTTGATGACTTTGGCTTCCATCTCGTCTCCCACTTTTACTACTGTGGTGAGATCGACACCGGATTCATTGGTATATTCATTTCTGGGAATAATGCCGTCGGACTTATAGCCAATGTTCAAGACGATCTCGTCTTCTTTCACATCGATGACCTTACCAGTGACAATCTCTCCTGTACGTATTGTTTTCAACGATTCTTCCAACATTTGTTCAAACTCATTTAATACCTCTGACATTCGTATG